>NZ_JBIWJT010000024.1:0-141447 GCF_044765325.1 Embleya sp. NPDC127516
CACCGACTCGATCAACGCCAAGAAGCAGGCCGGCGACGCCAAGGAAGACCTCCAAGTCGTCGACGTCGCACAACTGCTCCTGCAATCGGTCAAACACCCCGAACCACCGGCGGCCCGGGGGGAGTCCGAGGATGCCGCGGAGCCGGCACCGGAACCGGTGAAGTGACGCGGGACCCGGTGCGGGAGCACCGGAGCCGGTGAAGTAACCCGCGGCACGAGGCTTTCCCTCGATGTCGCGACGCAGCCCCTGTTCCCGGTCGACGCCGGGGGCGGGGGCTACTGCGTCTTCAGGTGCCGTTCGAGCGCGGACAGCGTCGCGCGCATCGACTGTTCGTTGTGGTCGGCGCGCGGGCCGGTGCGCAGCGCCGCTTCGGAGAGGCCTGTCATCAGCGTGCCGAGCGGGCCCACCCGGCGGTCCCGCCAGGTCTGTTCGACGAGGGTGCCGGTGGGGGTCGGGGAGAGCACGAACGACCAATGGGCGAGGGGGATGCCGAGCCGGGTGTCCCATGCGATGGCGCGGCCGGGGCGGGCGTCGGTGATGGTGCACCGCGTGGTCCAGCGCAGCAGACCCTTGCGGTTGGTGCCGATGAAGCGGGCGCCGACGACGGGCTCACGGCGGGCGCCGAGCCAACTGCCGCCGGTGCATTCGGGGCTCCACTCGCCCATGCGGGTGATGTCGGCGAGCGCGGCCCAGACGACCGCGGGGGCGGCGGCGACCTCGCGGCGCACGGTGACGGCGCGTCGGGCCGGCAGGTCCTCGGGAGGAACGGCGCTGTCGCGGGGGCGGGCCACCACGACGGTGCGCTTGGCCGGGATGAGCGTGACGTGCCGCGCCCGCGGCCGTTCCGGGGTCGGATCGGGGGCGGTCAACTCCAGGCGGGTCAGCACCTCACGGATGATCACCGTCATTTCCAGGACCGCGAGTTGCGCGCCGACGCAGTACCGACGACCGCCGCCGAAGGGCATCCAGGCTCGTTGTGCCCGGGCCGCGTCGGGGCCGAGGAAGCGCTCGGGGCGGAACCGGGAAGGTTCCGGGAACACTTCGGGGTCGTGATGGATGAGGGTGATCACCGGCGACGCGAACGAGCCCGCGGGCACCCGGAATCGGCCCAGTTGGAGTGGCTCGTCCAGGAGGCGCGGGGCCTCGTACACCACGGGACGCGAGCGCAGCGCCTCCTTGACCACGGCGTCCAGGTAGGTGGTGTGGCGGCCGTCGTCGATCTCCTCGCGGAGTTCGGCCAGGACGGCGGGGGTGCGCAGGAGGCGCTCGAAGGTCCACGCCAGGGCGGTGGCGGTGGTCTCGTGGCCGGCTTCGAGCATGGTGATCAGTTCGTCGCGCAGTTCCTGGTCGCTCATCGGCCGGCCCTGCTCGTCGCGAGCCTGCAACAGCCGGGACAACACGTCGGTGGCGCCGGGGACCGGTTCGGTACGGCGATGCGCGATCTCGTCGAACAACATCGCGTCCACCGCGTCGCGGGCGCGCTGGAATCGGGTCGTGGGCAGGAAGCCGAGCCGGGTCGCCGGTGGGCTCTGGGTCCAGGCCCGAACCCGTGGCGGCAACATCAGCATGACCGGCGAGCCGCCTACCTCGATCAGTTCGGGGATGGCGGTGCGCAGCCGGGCCAGACGATCGTTGTCGCGGATCCCGAACACCAGCCGCAGGATCACCTCCAGGGTGATCTCCTGCATGCGGTCGCGCAGCGCGAACGGCCGGTGTCGCGGCCACTCGGCGATGTGTTCGGCGGCTATTCGGGCGATCTCGTCGCCGTAGTCGGCGATGGCCTTGCCGTGCAGGGGTGGGCTCAGCAGTCTGCGGTGCCGCCACCAGGGGTCGCCGTCCAGCGTGAGCAGCGAGTTCCTACCGACCATGCCCTCCAGGAATTGTCGGCGCACCTCGCCGGCCCGGCCGCCGCCGGCGTCGACGGCGTAGACCTGCTGGGCCAGTTCGGCCGTGGTGACGTAGGTCTGCGGCGGGAACCCGAGGAACCTGGCCTGGAAGACCGGCCCATGGCGACGCCGAGCCGCCCGGAGCGAACGGCCGGGGGCGGCGAGGTAGAGCGCGGTCTGGATCCAGCTCGGCAGCCGGGAACCCGGCGGCGGGGTGGCAGACGTCATCGACTCGCTCCTGATCCGAGAGAAGTCTGAACATTCGTGCTGCACGCTTGTCTAACATGGTGGGATGCCCAAGTCGCCCCTGTCCAGGAGTCATCGGGAGCGAGTCCTCGCCGGGGCCGTGCGCTGTCTGCGGGAGAAGGGCTACGCGCACACCACCGCACGCGATATCGCGCAGGCCTCCGGAACCAGCCTCGGCTCGATCGGCTACCACTTCGGCGGCGTGGACGCGCTTCTGGAGGAGGCGGTCGGGCAGTGCTTCGAGGTGTGGACCCGCCGGGTGCGGGACGCGGTGTCGGCCGCCGTCGCCGATGGTCCTCGTGCGCAACTGGCCGCGGCGCTCGTGGCGTTGATCGATTCGTTCGAGGAACTGCGCCCGATGGTGGTCGCGTGTGTCGAGTCGTTCGCGCCGGCCATGCGCTCGACGGCGCTGCGCGAACGCCTGGCCGCGGGATACGCCGACGCCCGTCGGGCCGGACGCGCCATGACCGACCGGGCGTTCGCGGATTCGGGAGTCGAGCCGCCGGCGGGCGCCGAGGCGATTCCGGCGCTGCTCATCGCGATCTGCGACGGCCTGATGCTCCAGTGGCTGGTCGACCCGGAGCACACCCCCGACGCGCGCGGGATCCTCGATGCCCTCACCGTCCTGGCGCCGGTCCTGGCTCCCCCGCGCTGATTCGTGGCGCATGGCCGTGACCGGTGACGCGCCGGCGGCATGGCGACGCCGTGGCGGGCGCTTCTGCTTCCGCGAACGATGCGGTGGTACAGCGGTATTCGGCCAACCCGGGCGAGTGTCGGCGCCGGCGCGTCCCGACCCCGGCGGGCGCCCGAGGGGCCGTTTCGATCCGGCCGCGACCGACCCGCGGTCCCGGAACCGGGCCGGGTGCGCGAGTCGGGCAACCGACGGTTTGTGTCGGTTGGCGCGGGCGGCAAGGCCGGCTTGTTTGCCGCCTGTTCCCCGGCCGTGACCGGGGCCTAAAGTCGTGTTCACGGGTGGTGACGAGGTGATCACGCAAACGTGATCGACTTCGTTGCGGCCCTGGGGGGCGACCGTGATTCCCGTGTCACGCCGGGAGTCGATGGTCGGATGGGGGAGGAGCGCTCGACGATCCGTCCGGAGACGTTGCGAGCGACACTCGACGGGTGGGAACCCGCCGAGGTCGCGGGCAAGGTGTCGGGAGGTGGCTCGCAACGCGTCCGAGACGAACCTGCCGGGGTGGCGGGCCGTCTCGGCATCGTCCGGTCGGTATCGAGGGCGCGCCCGCGTGGTGTCCGGGTACGGCGGCACGCTCGCCGTACCCGGAACCGCCTGCGCCACCGTGTCGGCCGGTGTCGGCGGATCCTTCGACGACGTGGCGAAGCCGACCGTGTACGTGGTCGACTGGACCCCCGACAAGATGCCGCTCCTGGGCGAGGGAGTGATCCGGGCGGCCGCGAGACTCGGCGTCGACCCGGTCAAGCCGATCACTCTGCTCGGCGTCGCGGCCCTGGGCGAACCCGACCTGCTGGTCGAGGTGGAGGCCACCGCCGTACTCGACTGACATCCCGTCGGATTCGCGGGCGGCTCGACGCGCGTTCGAAGACCGGCTCGCCCCGGGGCGAGCGGTGCCACCGAGTGGCCGGTGGTGCCGTGTCGTCAGCCTTCGGCCGGATCCGCCGGGGGCGTGGGAAGGAGGCACCGCCCGCGAGGGTGAGACCTGGGGACGACGGGCCCGCTCGGCGCACCGGATGACGCCCGCGCGGGCCCCCGCCCGTAGCGTCCCGGTGTGCAAAGAATCTACGCCTGGCTGCGCGGGCACCCGTTGGTCGTGGACGCGATGATCATGCTGCCGGTGTTGTTGCTGAGTGCCGCTCAGGTCCACGACGACGACACCACACCGGCCGGCCGGGTCCGGTACGGGCTGTGGGTTCTCATCGTGCTCCACGGGCTGGGCGCGACGCTGCGCCGAGTGCGGCCCCGGACCGCGTTCGGGCTGGTGATGCTGGGCAGCGCGGGCCAGCTCGTGGTGAGCTCGGAGATCATGATGACGAGCATCGCGGTGCCGATGGTGCTGTACACGGCGGCGAAGATCGGCTCGCCGCGCCGGGTGCGGCTCGCTCTGGTCTGCGTGTTCGCGGTGCCCGGGCTCTACTTCGCGCGCTGGGGCACGAGCGTGAATCCGGACGTGCGCGAAGGCGCGTTCGTGTATACCTTCATCGCGATCACGCTCGGCATCGCCTGGGTGCTCGGCGACTCGATGCGGACCCGCCGCGCCTATTACGCCGAACTCGAAGAGCGAGCGACCCGGCTGGAGTTCGAGCGGGACCAGCAGGCGCTGATCGCCGCTGCGGCCGAACGCTCGCGGATCGCAAGGGAGTTGCATGACGTGGTGGCGCACAACGTTTCGGTGATCGTGGTGCAGGCGGACGGTGCGAGCCGGGCCATCGCCACCTCCCCCGACAAGGCCCGCGAGGCCCTGGAAACGATCGCGAAGACCGGACGCGAGGCGCTGGTGGAGATGCGCCGACTGCTGGGGGTGCTGCGCGCGCAGAACGAGACCGAGGGCCTGGTCCCGCAGCCGAGCCTGCGCCACCTGGACGATCTCGTCGACCAGGTCGGCCGCGCGGGCCTGTCCGTGCGGGTGGTCGTGGAGGGCGAGCCGATCGACCCGTCCCGGACCGTCGCGCTCACCGCGTACCGGATCATCCAGGAGGCGTTGACCAACACCCGCAAGCACGCCGGTCCGACGGCCGGCGCCGAGGTCCTGGTCGGGTACCGCGGGGACGCGCTGGAGGTGCGCATCAGCGACGACGGGCGGGGCGCGCAGGCGCCGGGCGACGGAATGGGCCACGGCCTGATCGGCATGCGCGAGCGTGTCGCGATGCTCGGCGGCCGGCTCGACATCGGCCCCGGCCCCGACGGCGGCTGGGCGGTACACGCGGTACTGCCCTACGGAACGACCCGCGGCGTGCCCGCCACGGCCACTCGATCGACGCTCGGGAAGAGGACCGGCCCGTGAGCGACGTCGACGTCGGTCATGCCGACGCGGGAGGCGAACGGGTGTCGCCGAGGGCGGGGAGGCGGACCCTGACCACGGTGCCCCGATCGGCGGCGGGGCCGATGTGGATGCTGCCGTGGTGCATGTCGACGATGGCCGCCACGATGGACAGGCCCAGGCCGCTGCCGCCCTGGGCGCGGCTGCGGCTCTTGTCCGCGCGGTGGAAGCGGTCGAAGACGTGTGGGAGATCGGCGGCCGGTATGCCCGGGCCGGCGTCGCGCACGGTCAGTTCCACGTGATCGCCCGTACGGCGCAGTTCGACCGCGGCCGGGGCGTCCGGCGGGGTGTGCATGCGGATGTTGCCGAGCAGGTTGGCCACCAACTGCCGCAGGCGGTCCTCGTCGCCCAGGACCAATACCTCCGCCGTGGACGCGGTGGCGGCATGGGTCAGCGGCCGGGCGGGTTCGACCGCGGCCGCGTCGCGGCAGGAGTCGGCCACGACCCGGGCCAGGTCCACGGGTTCGAGGTCGGTGTCCTGTTCCTCGTCCAGGCGGGCGAGCAGCAACAGGGCCTCCACGAGGCCGTTCATGCGCCGTATCTCGGCCCGCATCCGGGACACCGCGTCGTCGACCGAGGCCCGGTCCGGAAGCGCGCCGCGCTGGTACAACTCGGTGTATCCGCCGATCGACTGGAGCGGGGTGCGCAGTTCGTGGGAGGCGTCGGCGACGAAGCGGCGCAGGCGTTCCTCGGAGGTGTCCCGGGCGGTGAACGCGGCCTGGATCTGGTCGAGCATACGATCGATGGCGATGGCCAGTCGGCCGACCTCGGTGCGCGGGCCGATCAGCGGATTGCGTACCCGCCGCCCGTAGTCGCCCGCCGCGATCGAGTCGGCGACCTGGGCGGCCTGTTCCAGCGGCCGTAGTTCGCGCCGGACGAACAGCGCGCCGAGCAGGCCCAGGGTCGGCAGGGCGATGCCGACGGTGATCAGCACCACGTACAGCGCGTGGTCGGCGGCCCGTTCGGCATCGTTGGTGCTCAGCGCGACCAGTGCGGTGCGCCCGTCGGTCAGGTCCTGGACGCGAACCCGGAATTTCTCACCGGACCCGGGCTCGGCCGAGGGCGCGGTGACCGTGCTGCCGGTGGGCGGCAGGACGCCGGTCAGCCTCGGCCCCGGGCCCTGCGGCGGGCGGCGGCCGGGGGCGGCGAGGGCCACGCGCAGGCCGCCCGGGTACTTCAGCCAGATGCCCGGATCCAGGCCCAACCGCTGGTTGTTGCGTTCACGCTGGTCCAGGGCGCGCAACGCGGCGACGGTGGTGTCGAGTTGGTTGTCGAGACGGTCGAAGAGCGAGTCCCGCAGCACGCCCACGGTCACCGCCGCGCAGGTGTTGAGCACCACGGTGCACACCAGGACGAGCACGATCACCAGGCGCCGGCGCAGCGGTTGCCGGCGCATCCTGGGCCGCAGGCTCAGCACGGCGGTGTGCGCAGGCAGTACCCGACCCCGCGACGGGTGTGGATCAGCGGTGTGCCCTGGCCGTCGTCGATCTTGCGGCGCAGATAGCTGATGTAGGTGGCCACCACCGTGTCGTCGCCGTTGAAGTCGTAGGACCACACGTGCTCCAGCAGGCGGGCCCGGGTCAACACGTGGTCGGGATGCAGCATCAGGTAGCGCAGCAGCCGGAACTCGGTCGGCGAGAGGTCGATGGGGCGTCCGGCGCGGCGCACCTGGTGGGCGGCGGCGTCGAGTTCGAGGTCGGCGACGCGCAGGACGTCGCCACCGGGTGCCGCGCGCCGGGTGCGGCGCAGCACCGCCTCCACGCGCGCGGTGACCTCGTCCAGGCCGAACGGCTTGGTGATGTAGTCGTCGCCACCGGCGGTCAGGCCGCGGACCACGTCCTTGCGGGTGTCGCGCGCGGTAAGGAAGACCACCGCGACCTGGAGTTCGTCCGAGCGCAGTCGGCGCAGCACCTCGAAGCCGTCGCCGTCGGGGAGCATGACGTCGAGCAGGATCAACTCGGGCAGAAAGTCCCGGGCGACGGTGAGCGCCTGAAGGCCGGTGGCGGCGGTGCGCACGTCGTAGCCGACGAAGCGCAGGAACCGGGCGACGGTGTCCACGATCGCCGGTTCGTCGTCGACGACCAGGAGGCGGCCCCGGTCGTGGGTCGCTGGTGGGCCGGCCTGCGGATCCGGGATGCTCATCGGTGCCTTCCTCGCGACGCGCTCCGCCGGGTGCGGCGGGTGGGTTGGGGTCGGTGGGCGTGATCGCCGCGAACACTACGGTGCGCCGCGCCCCCGTCGGCACCGTACCCGGGCCCCGACCTCCGCAGGCGCCGGCGCGGCGGCCCGCACCTCTCCAGCGTGGCCTACGAACTGGGTCCGTTCTATGGGAGTTGCGTGTGAATGGCCCCGTCTGCGGGCCGGATCGCGGTGGTCGGGCCGAGTCGGCTCCTAGCGTGGCCAAGGCCGATCCGCCCCGCTACAAGCAGCGCACCGTCCGGGAGTTCGTGATGTCCACGTTGTTGTATCGCCTGGGCCGCTTCGCCTATCGGCGCCGCCGCCTCGTCATCGCCGGGTGGCTGGCGATCCTGCTGCTCGCCGCCGCCGCCGCGATCACCCTGATGCGGCCCTTCGCGTCGCAGAACAACATTCCGGGCACCGAGTCGCAACGCTCCCTCGACGTGTTGGAGGCCCGATTCCCCACCGCAGACGGAGCGGAGGGACGGATCGTCTTCCGCGCGGCGGAGGGGAGCACGATCACCGCCGACCCGGCGCGGCGGACGGTACTGGCCGCCACCGGCGCGGCCGCGGCCGTACGCGGGGTGGCCTCGGCCGAGGACCCGTACGACGCGGGCGCCGTCTCGGCCGACCGCAGCACCGCGATCACCACCCTGACCTTCACCGAGGAACCGGCCGAGGACGTCCCGGCGGGCACACGCGACGCGATCGAGGACATCGCCGAGCGAGCCCGGGCGTCGGGCCTGACGGTGGAACTGGGCGGGGATGTGTTCGTCGAGCAACCCGCCCCGTTCGGCGTCGGCGAGATCGCCGGCCTGTTCGTGACGCTGTGCGTGCTGGTGTTCGTCTTCCGTTCGTTGCGCGCCGCGGTCATCCCGCTGGTCACCGCGCTGATCGGGGTGACGGTCGGCGTCCTGCTCGTGCTCGCCGGCAGTCGGTTCGTGACCATGGACAGCAGTTCGCTGACGTTGGCGATGATGCTGGGCCTGGCGGTCGGCGTCGACTACGCGCTGTTCATCGTCTCCCGACACCGCGATCAGGTGCGGGGCGGCATGGCGCCGGAGGAGTCGGCGGGACGCGCGGTGGGCACCGCCGGGACCGCCGTGGTCTTCGCCGGCGCCACCGTGGTGATCGCGTTGGCCGCGCTCGCGGTGGTGCGCATTCCGTTCCTGACCGTGATGGGGGTGGGCGCTGCCGGCACCGTGGTGGTGTCCGTCCTGGTCGCGCTGACCCTGCTGCCGGCGCTGCTGGGCGTGCTGGGCACGCGGGTGGCCGCGAGTTCGATCCCGGTGCTGCGCCGGTCGGCGGATCGAGCCGATGGCGGGCGGCCGGGTGGGCGGCCGGGTGGGCGGTCGGGCGGGCAGTGGAAGGGGCGGTCGGGCAGGCGGCCCGGCGCGCCGGCGTCGGCCGGCCTGCGCTGGGCGCACGCGGTGACGCGCCGGCGGTGGGTGGTCCTGCCCCTGGGCGTCGCGGGCCTGGCCCTGTGCGCGCTGCCCGCCCTGGACCTGCGCCTGGGCCTGCCCAAGGACCGCGGCGACAGCACCGCCGTGCGGGCGCAGGATCTGATCGACGCGGGCTTCGGCCCCGGCTACACCGGGGCGCTGATCGTGGTCGTGCAGGGCTCGACGATGAACGTCGGGCCCGCCGCCGAGCAGATCGCCGGGCGGGTGACCGCACTGCCGCACACGGCCTCGGTCGCGGCGCCGGTGCCGAACGCGACCGGCGACACCGTGATGATCGAGGTGATCCCGGCGGCCGGGCCCGATTCCGCGCACACCCAGGATCTCCTCGACGACATCCGCCGGGCGCGGGACCCGATCGCCGCGCTCACCGGGACCCGGATCGACGTCACCGGCAGCACGGCGGTCGACCTGGACGTGGCCGCCAAACTCGCGTCCGCGCTGCCGGTGTACTGCCTGGTGGTGATGGGGTTGGCGATCCTGCTGCTGACCGTGGTCTTCCGCTCGATCGTGGTGCCGGTGAAGGCGGCCCTGGGGTTCCTGCTGTCGGTGGTCGGCGCGCTGGGCGCGGTCGTCGCGGTCTTCCAATGGGGTTGGCTGTCCGGCCTGGTCGGTCTCGACGGGACCGGCCCGATCGTGAGCTTCCTGCCGATCCTGGTGATCGGCATCCTGTTCGGCCTGGCGATGGACTACGAGGTGTTCCTGGTCTCGCGGATGCGGGAGGAGTACACCCGCGGCCGGCCCGCGCGGGAGGCCCTGCGGGTGGGCTACGCGCACAGTGCGAAGGTGGTCGCCGCCGCCGCGCTGATCATGGTCTCGGTGTTCGGATCCTTCGTGCTGTCCGAGAACGCGGTGGTCAAGGGCATGGGCTTCGCGCTGGCGATCGGTGTCCTGTTCGACGCCTTCGTGGTGCGGATGACGCTGGTCCCGGCCGTGATGGCGATCCTCGACCACCGGGCCTGGTGGCTGCCCGGCCTCCTGCACCGGTACCTGCCGCACATCGACCTGGAGGGCGAACGGCTCGCGCGACACCTGGACGGGGGGTTCGCGCCGGGGAACGGCACCCGCGAGCCACGCCATGCGGCCCCGGAATCGGCGCTCGCCGAGGATCCCCACGCCGGCGCGCGCGGCGGGCGCGGCGTGCGAGGCGACGGATGAGCGAACCCGCGCCCGCGCCGGCCGTCCGCGCCACCTCGTCGGGCGCACGCGTCGGCCCGTCCGCACCTTTGATCCCACCCTCGAACACCGACCGACACGACCCGGCGGTACGGGCCCACCATGTCACGGGAGCGAGTGCACACGCGATGAACGAGACCGAATTCCCGCTCTGGGGACCCGGCTTCCACATCCGCCTGGCGGAACTGGTCGAGGTCGTCCCGGACAACGACTGGCAGTGGAGCGTGCTGGAATGCATCGGCATCGGGACCATGCCGTGGGAGTCGAGATCCGGCCGGGCGAACGAGCTCGTGTTGGCCTCTCAGGTCGGATTCCTGATGTCCTGGCGCGAGTTGAAGGAATTCGCGGGCGGACTCGAATGGGTCGAGGAGTTGCTCGTCGTGGCCGCCGAATCCCGCGACCTGCTGATCCCGGAGCAACTGAGCGTGGACGACTTCTCCGGCTGCCTGATGATGCTGGAGGTTTTCGGCAACACCACGTGGACCGTGGCCGGTCGCTCCGGTCTGTTCGACGACATCGACGTCGTCGACCTGTTGCGGGCGCGGTACGGCGGCAGCTGACCCGAGGCGGCCCGCGGCCGGGTCCAAGGCTCGGGCGGGTGGGCGGGTCGGATCCGCGAACGGTTCTGCGCCGATTCCGAGGCTGCTCTCAGTCTTTCTTCATGCACACGTCCGACAGTCGTGAGCATGACGACAGAAGAGGCAAGGACTCCCGAACCCATGTCGACTCGCTCCGGCCCGGTCCCGTCGGGGGACGAGCACGCGGTGCCGACGATCCCGCCGCTGCCCCGGGTACCGCCGCCGGAAGCCGGCCGGCACCGGCCGTCCGGTCGGCGGGTCCACCGGGCCTCGGTCGCCCTGGTCGCCGCGGCGGTGGCGGCCGGATTGCTCGGAGGGCTCGCCGGGGCGACCGCCGTACACCGCTTCGGTGGATCCGACGGCGGGTCACCGGTGGCCATCGGCGCGCCGGCGCGGACCGCGGCCGACACCGACGCGGCGGCGCCGGTGTCCGCGGTGGCCGCCGCGGTCCAGCCGAGTGTGGTGGAGCTGCGGGTGACCACACGTCGCGGCTCGGTCACCGGCTCGGGCCTGGTCCTGGACACCGATGGCCGGATCCTGACCAACAACCACGTCCTGGCCGGGGCGAACGCGGGAACCGTCACGGTCGCGTTCGCCGACGGCCGGACCGCCCCCGCGGGTGTGGTGGCCGCCGACAGCGCGCACGACCTCGCCGTGGTGCGGGTCACCGGCGTCTCCGGTCTCACCCCGGCGACCCTCGGCGACTCGGGCTCCGCACGGGTCGGGGACGAGGTGGTCGCCTTCGGCTCACCCCTGGGCCTGACCGGGACCGTCACCTCCGGAGTGATCAGTGCACTCGACCGCCGGGTCACCGTGTCGGGGGACAGCGCGGTCGGCTCGTCCGAGGACGGGAGCGGTTCGAGTACCTCGCCCGTCGCGACCGGCGGGACCGACACACTGACCTACCCGGCGATCCAGACCGACGTCGCGATCACCTCGGGTAGCTCCGGTGGACCGCTGGTCGACCTCTCCGGCCGGGTCATCGGCATCGACTCGGCCATCTACAGCGCCACTCCCGACACGGGCACCGGCACCGAGGCGGGCAGCGTCGGCATCGGCTTCGCGATCCCCATCGACACGGTCAAGACCTTCCTGAACACGCTTCCCCGGGACAAGTAGCCGACCTCACACCGGGTACGAATCCGCCGGTACGAATCAGTGCGTGTACAGGTAGATCAGCCCTTGCGGGCCGTCGGCGCAGAAGAAGCTCGGGCCCCACAGTTCATAGCCCGCCTGGCCCGCCGCGTGGCACTGGGCCTGCGTGTAGTACACGCCTCGGATGTGGAACTCGCCCGCGGCGCTCGCCGAGGTAGCGCCGGCGAGCGGCAGCAGGGTTGCGGCGGCGCCCGCGACGAGCAGTCCGATGTGTTTCCGGCAACCCGAAGCGGGCCCGAGGCGCCACCGTCGCCCGCCTCGGACGGGTGACAAGGCCGTGTCGGGGCGATCCGGACGAAAGCGCGCTCCGATACTGAAGAGGTTTCCCGCCGGTCGCCGCGTGTACGGCAGGCACCCGCCGCGGCGGCGGAGTGCGCGCCCGATCGGCGACACGCCTCTCGACAAGGACGCGACATGACCTTCCTGGCCCGCATCACCACGGTCGCCGGGCTGCTGGTCGGCAGCGCCGCCGTACTCGGCCCGGGTGCGGCCGACGCCGCTCCCGGTGCGATCCCGATCGTCTGCGCCGGCACGGTGACCGACGGGCCGGACATCGTGGTGGCCTACGCGTGCGACCGGGCCCGGGCTGCGGGCGACGACACGGTCGCCACCCCCTCCGCGACCTACCACTGCGCGGGTTCGGTGCACTTCTTCGTCGACCCCTTCCGCGAACTGCGAGCGCAAGGCGTCGACCCGGGCCACACCTTCCTCGGCGGTCGCTGTACGAGGACCTGACCCACCGGGAGCCCCGACCCATCGGGAGCCGATCCGGAGCCCGGCCTCCGAGCCGTCCCCGCGGCCCCTTGCGACCCACCCCGCGACCTGCCCCGGGCAGGCCGCACTACGCTGGGCCTCAGCGCGCGACTTGTTAACGTAAGCACCTGCTCGATCCGCGGGAAGTCGGAGGGGAATCCGCGCCATGAACGACCGGCGGGACACATCCGACACCACCGGGCACACGCCGCCCCGAACGGCGCGCGTGCCGACCGGCCGGCGATCGCGGGCGTTGCCGTGGTGAACCGCGACATGTCCGGACCCAGGCATCCCGCCACCAACCCGGCCTTCAGCGTGCGGATCCACGTGCCGCCCGGTGCCGCCGCCGCGGTCGCGGGCGTACTGGCCGAAGCCCCCGGCACGGTGACGAGTCGGATCGACGAACCGGACGCCATGGGCACCTGTCGGATCACCCTCGACGCCGACGGTCCCCGGACGCTGGCCTGGCTCACCCGGACCCTGACCCGACGCCTGGGCACGGACCTGCTGCTCACCCAGGATCCCGTCTTCGTCGCCGCCTCCACCGGCAAACTGACGCTGCGCGTGTGCGCGGCCACCACCACCGGCCACGACATCGCCCTGCTCGACGCCGACGCGGATCGCCGCGTCGTCTCGCACCTGGCGGCACACCCCGAACACACCGACGACTACACCGGGCGCCGGCACCGCGTCGCGCTGATCAGCGATGCCAGCGCCGTCCTGGACTTCGACGCGCTGCCCGCCGACGCCGCGCTGCCGGCCCTCGAATCCCAGGCGGT
This sequence comes from Embleya sp. NPDC127516, assembly GCF_044765325.1. NCBI lineage: Bacteria > Bacillati > Actinomycetota > Actinomycetes > Kitasatosporales > Streptomycetaceae > Embleya > Embleya sp. NPDC127516. The sequence goes on from NZ_JBIWJT010000024.1 coordinate 13,227, forward strand.
ACACCTGCGCCGGGCCACCGGGCTCGACGTCTTCCCGTTGCCCATCGCGACGCCGCACGTCGAGGACATCGCGCAGGCGGTACGGCTGCTCGCCCCCGGCTTCGCGGCAGCCGTGCTGGTGCACACCCGCCCGGAGCACGTGCTCACCACCCGCGCGATCCTGGGCGCCACCCCGCCGCTGCTCCTGCTGGACACCCTCAACGACGGCCTCGCCGTCGCGATCGCCGCCGCGACGATCAACGCCCTGAGCAATCGGGGTGTGCGGCCGTCGAGCGGCCGGGTGGTCCTGGTGGACCCGGCGCGCGGCGGGGATCTGGCCGGGCTGTTGATCGCCTCCGGGATCGCCGACCTGACCCTGTTCGACCCCTTCGGCCCCGGTGGCGGGAACCTGCGCGCGATCGCCGCCGAGGCCGATCTGATCGTCGACCTCACCGGGTTGGCCACACCGCCGGAGCAGGTCCCGATCCTGCGCGCCCGGCCCGAGGCGCCACCACGCTTCGCGGCGGCCACCACCGGTCCCCGCCCGCTACACGCGCTGCCCGGGCTGCTCACCGCGGCCACCACGACCCGGCGGCCGATCACCGCGCGCGCACGGGTGGCCGCGGTGCACGCGCTGGTCGAGGGCACGCCGCCGGACGCGCTCCTTCCGGCACCGGATCAGCCCGGCCTCACCGCCGCCGTCGCGGCCGCGGCGACCCACGCTCTCGACTCCGACAACGGCATCGGCATGGGTAGCGCCTGATCCATCCGGAGGCCCCGGACGGGCCCGGCGCCGGCCGGCCCGCTCGGGGCGCCGCGCGCGTCGCCGCTCAGTGAGTGATCGGAGTCGTCGCCCGGCACGAGCCAAGGCAGGTGTGAGCAACTCGCCACCGTATGTACTCGAAGCGAAGTCGACCCCGGATCGCCGGTACGTCGGCCGGGGCGGGAGATCGAAGACAAGCCCTATCCGGCGACGGCGACGAGACGGCGGGCCATGCCGACGACGGGACGCACCGTGTCCTGGTCGTAGTTGCTGAGCACGACGATCACCCATTCGCCGTGCGGGAACATCTCGATGCCGGTCGACTCACCCGGGGCACCGCCGCCGTGGCCGAACGTCCACCGGTCGGCGAGCACCGCGCCGATCGGCCCGTAGCACTGGAACATGGCCTGTGGGCGGGGGTCGCCTCCGCCGGGAGGCGGGTCGGCCGGACCGGTGGGGGACGGGCCCGTGGGCGACGGGTCCTTCGGCGGTGGGCCGGAAGTGGGCGGCCCCAAGGGGAGTTTGCCGCCGAGGAGGGTTCGGGTGAACGGCGGGGCGAGCAGTTTGTCGCGGAGTAGGGCTCGGGCGAAGCGGTCCATGTCCGAGGCGGTGGAGAACGCGTCCCCGGCCGGTGTACCGATGAACACCCGTCCCGCGACGTCGTCGACGCGCTCTCCCGAGGGCTGCTTGACGTACGGGTGGGCGATGCCCGGGTCGCGGCGCCAACGGGGCGCGGTGACGAAGTCGGTGTCGGCCATGCCCGCCGGGCGGAAGATCCGTTCGCGGGCGTAGTCGAACCAGGACCGGCCACAGACGCGGGCCACGATGGTTCCGAGCAGGTGATACCCGGAGTTGCTGTACAGGTTCGCGGCGCCGGGCGCGAAGGACAACGGCATCCTGCGGATGAAGTCGAGCGTGCCGTCCATGACTTGGTCGGCCGTGGTCCACGTGGCCGCGGCCTCCTCGAATCCCGGCGCCTGCTGATGGTTGCCCAGGCCCGAGGTGTGGGTGAGCAGGTGATGCAGCGTCACGTGGTCGGCGATCTCGGCGGGCAGGCCGTCGAGGTAGGTGCCCACGGTCGACGCGTAGGAGAGTCGGCCCCGTTGCACGAGTTGGGCGACCGCGACGGCGGTGAACAGCTTGGTCACCGACGCGAGCGCGAAGAGGGTGTCCGGTGTGATCGGTACGTCGCGTCGCCGGTCGGCCATGCCGTAGGCCCGGGACAGCACGGTCCGGCCGCGTCGGGTGATCAGCAGGGTGCCGGAGAACTCGTCCCTGGCCGCCAGGTTCGCCACGAACCTGTCGAGTTCGCCCCCCGGCCGGAGTCCCTCGGGGATCGGGCCGGGGGATCGGGTGTCCCGATCGGCCCGGGTGTCGCCTCGCGCCGTGCCCTCGGCGCCGAGCACGGTTCCCGCGGCGAGTGGGGCCGCGCCCAGTACGCCGAGCATCCTTCGTCGAGTGGAGGTCATGATGGTTCGGTCTCGCCTTTCGTCGCGCTGATGCGGTGCGGATGGTGGCCTGGACGGGAAGCGGGAAGCGGGAAGCGGGAAGCGGGAAGCGGGGGCCTGAAGCGGCAGCGGCGAGCGGCCGGCGGCAGGCAGGCGCGCCGACTACGCCGTGATCAGCTTTCGCCCCAATTCGACGATGGGATCGATCCGGTCGTCGTAGTTGCCCAGCACGATCGACACCCAATTCAGGTCGGGGAAGATGTCCAGTTGATTCGCCATGCCGGGTCCACTGCCCGAATGCCCGCACAGGCGTTGTCCGTTGACCATCAGGTCTTCGAATCCATAGGCGTGGAAACGATCCTGGGTCGGCGGACCGGGCCGCTGCGCGGGGGTCAGGGCGACCTTGCCGGTGGTGACCAGGTCGGTGAGCGCCGGGGAGAGGAGGCGGCCCGCCGTCAGGGCACGCGCGAAGCCGAGCAGGTCGGGCGCGGTCGCGTAGGCGCCGCCCGCGGGGCCGTTGGTGTACGGAAAGAACGGGCTCGTCGAGGCGTCGATACGGGGGCCGGAGGGTTGCGTCCAGTACGGGTGGGCGAGGTCGGCGACGGACGGCAGGTCGGGCTTGCCGTGGAAGGCTGCGCGGGTCATGCCGGCCGGTTCGAAGACGTGGCGCCGGATGTGGTCGACGTACGACATGCCGGAGACCTTGGCCACGATGGCCCCCAGCACCCAGTACTCGTCGTTGGTGTATTCGTACCGGGTGCCGGGCGCGAACCGCGGCGGTGTCGCGCGGACGGCGGCGAGCGTGCCCTCCAGCACCTTGTCGAAACTGTCCCAGTCGGCCGGCGGGCCGTCGCTGCCCAGCGGGGGTCGGCCGACGCCGGAGGTGTGGGTGAGCAGTTGATGGATCGTCACATGGTCGGCGATCTCGGCGGGAAAGCCGTCGAGATAGGCCCCCACGGTCGCCTGGAACGCGACCTTGCCCCGGTGGGCGAGTCCGGCGATCGCCAGGCCGGTGAAGGGCTTGCTGATCGAGGCGAGGTTGAACACGGTGTCCGGCCCGTTGCGGATCGCGCGGACCCGGTCGGCCATGCCGTGTGACCGGGTCAGGACCGGCCGCCCCCGGTGGGCCAGCAGCACCGTGCCGGAGAACCGGTCCTCGGCGGCCAGCCGGGTGATCAGCCGGTCGTACGCACCGCCGGGGCGCAGGTCCTTCGGGACGCCGGATCCGTCCGGACGGGCGTTGGCGTCGGCATTGGCGTCGGCGTCCTCGGACGCCACGAGGATGCCCGCGCCGGCGAGCGGAACCGCCGCGAGCAGGCCGATAATCGAGCGTCGGGACGGTCGTACCGTCGATCGAGCGGAGGTCGAGGGGGTGTCGTGGGCCATGACCGTTGTCTAGCGGCGCGGGCCGATGGGCGGCCGATCGTCCGGCCATACGGGATCCATATGTGCCGGCCGGCATGCTGCGCGCATGCGAGTGCTGCTGGTTGAGGACGAACAACCGCTGGCCGGCTACATCGCCGCCGGATTGCGCAAACACGGATTCGCCGTCGATGTCGCCGGTGACGGCCAAAGCGCCTTGGACAGGGGCGAGTCCACGCCCTACGACGTGGTGGTGCTGGATCGGGACCTGCCGGTGGTGCACGGCGACACGGTGTGCCGACGGATGGCCGAACGGGGCACGTCGCGCATCCTGATGCTGACCGCCTCCGGCGCGGTCGAGGACCGCGTCGACGGGCTCACCCTCGGTGCCGACGACTACCTGGGCAAGCCGTTCGCGTTCTCCGAGCTGATCGCCCGGGTGCACGCCCTGGCACGCCGCAGCGCGCCGGCCCGACCGCCGATCCTGCGCGCCGCGGACGTGACGCTGGACCCGGCCCGGCGCACCGTCGAGCGGGCCGGCCGGCTGCTGTCGCTGACGCCGAAGGAGTTCGGTGTCCTGGCCCAACTGCTCGCGGCGGGTGGGGACCTGGTCAGCGCGGAGACGCTACTGGAGAAGGTGTGGGACGAGCACGCCGATCCCTTCACCAACGCGATCCGGATCACCGTGGGCACGCTGCGCCGCAAGCTGGGCGATCCGCCGCTGATCGAGACCGCGACCGGCGCCGGGTATCGGATCGGCGGACCGTGGCCGTGCGATTGAGCGCGCGCGGCCGGTTGGCGATCCTGTACACCGCGCTCGTGTTGGCCGCGGGAGTGGCATTGACCGCGCTGACCTACGCGCTGGTGCGGCGGAGCATGCGCCATCGGATCGTGATCGACATCAGGACCGAGTCGCCCGGCGCCCCCGGGCCTCCGCCGACGGGCCTGCCGAGGCCGGAGGCGCTCGCGGATCGGGTCCGCGCCACGACGCTGTCCGAACTACTGACCCAGGCCGCGATCGCACTCATCCTGGTGGTCGTGCTCGCCGCCGTGCTGGGGTGGCTGGTGGCGGGGCGGGTATTGCGGCCGATCCGCGCGATCTCGGCCACCGCCCGCCGGTTGTCGGCGGAGAACCTCTCGGAGCGCATGCCGGTGAGCACACCGGCGGACGAACTCGCGGAACTGGCCGATACCGTCAACGGCATGCTGGACCGCATCCAGGCCGGCATCGCCGAACGCGACCGGGCGCTGGCCGGCCAACGCATGTTCACCGCGAACGCCGCGCACGAACTGCGCACCCCGCTGACCACCATGCGCACCGCGATCGAGGTGACGCTGGACGGCGAGCCGGACCGGGACGAACTGCTGACCATGGCCGAGGACGTCAGGACCGCGATCGAACACAGCCGGCGGACCCTGGACGGCCTCCTGGCCCTGGCCCGCGGCCGGATACTCCCCGACACGCACCGTGCGGTGGACCTCGCGGAGGTCGCGACGGGCCTGGTGGCGGGTGCCGCGGACGAGGCCGCCGCCCGGGGCATCGAACTGCGTTCCGACCTGCGGCCCGCCGCGCTCGGCGGCGATCCGATCCTGATCGAGCGTTTGGTCGGCAACCTGCTCGACAACGCCGTCCGCTACAACCGGCCCGGCGGGCACATCGCGGTGACCACGGGCACCGAGGACGCCCGCGCGTTCCTGCGCGTCGACAACTCCGGCGCGCTCGTCGCCGCCGAGGACGCGGACGGGCTGCTGGAGCCGTTCGTACGCGGCGAGGGGGTGCGCACCCGCGCCGACGGCGGGGCGGGACTGGGCCTGTCCATCGTCCGCGCGATCGTCATCGCCCACCGGGGCGAGATCACCACGACCGCCCGCCCGACCGGCGGCCTGGACATCACCACCCGGTTCCCCGCCTCGCCCCCGGCGCCGAGCCCGCCGGCACGAACGGGCGACAGGACGTGTGACCCGGATCTCTTTCCGAGGCCGATGAGTTCGCGGGTGCACGGCGGTCGATACCCATGACAACACCATCCGCCGCATGCGCCGAGAGGACACCGGGAAAATGAGCGAGACCCCGAACGGCCCCGCAAGCTACTTTCCGTCGATCGAGAAGAAGTACGGCCGCACGATCGCGGACTGGCAGGCCCTGATCCGGTCCTCGCCGCTGACCAAGCACATGGAACTGGTCACCTGGCTCAAGGCCGAGTACGGCATCGGACACGGCCACGCGAACGCCCTGGTCAAGCACACCCTCACCGAGGACCTCGCCCGGTAGGGCGCACCGAGCGAGCGGATGGCGGGACGGGCAAGCGCCCGTCCCGCCGCGGGTCGGTGGGTGTGCGCCGCCTATGTGGCGCAGGGCAGCGTGCCGGCGCGCAGGGCGTGCCCGCCGCCGTTCCCAATGCGTTCGCAAGGTAGCCAGTCCTTTGTCTCAGTGGGTCGGGCAGCGCACACGCCCTCCCATCGAAGGTTCCGGCACACCGACGACCGACGCCTGAACACGGCACGAACACCGGGCGAAGCACACCGGTCAGGCCACTCCCGGGTAGGTGACACCGATGCGTTCGCGCACGGCGTCCAGTGTGCGCATGACCGCGAGGGTGCCGTCCAGGGGTACGAGCGGGGATTCGGTCTCACCGGCGCGCAGGCACCGCATCACCTCGGCGGCCTCGTGCCGCATCGTGCCGCGTTCGGGGTCGTCGGTGACGTCGGCGAGCAGGACCGATTGCGGTTCGTGGCCCGGGCGGTGGATGACGAAGCGGTCCGGATAGAAGAAGCCGTCGGCGAACTCGATCCGGCCCCTGGTGCCGGTGATCGTCGCGGGCGCGTCGTTATCGGCGGTGAACGTGCACCCGAGCGTGGCCACGGCGCCGCCGTCCCAGCCGAGGACGATGCCCGTGTTGTCGTCCACGCCCTCGGGGGTCAGATGCGCCCAGGCCCGGATCGCGTCCGGCTCACCCAGCAACAACTGGGCGAAGGACACCGGGTAGACGCCGAGGTCGAGCAGCGCGCCGCCACCCTGCGCCGGGTCGCGCAGCCGGTGCTCCGGCGGCAAGTCCCCGGCGAACCCGAACGCCGCCGAGACGCCCCGCACCTCGCCGATCACGCCGTCGGCGATCACCTCGCGCAGCCGGCGGATCAGCGGGTGGCAGTACGTCCACATCGCCTCCATCAGGAACAATCCGCGGTCGCGGGCCAGATCCACCAGTTCGCGGGCCTGGCGGGAGTCGAGCGTGAACGCCTTCTCGCACAGCACGGCGCGGCCCGCCTCCAGACACAGGCCGGCCGCCGCGCGGTGCGCGGAGTGCGGCGTGGCCACGTAGACGACGTCCACCTCGTCGTCCGCGGCCAACTCGGCCCAACTGCCGTGGGCCCGCGCGATGTCGTGGCGCTCGGCGAACGCCTTCGCGGACTCGAGGCGGCGTGAACCGACCGCGACCACCTCGGTGTCCGGCAGGCCGCGCAACGCCTCGGTGAATTCGGCGGCGATGCCGCCGGTGGCCAGGATTCCCCAACGTATGACCCGCGTGCCGTCGCTCATCGGTGCCCCACAAATCGGTCTCGGTCGTGCGCGATCGCCGACAGGCCGGCGAAGGGCGCGCCTGCTCCGATGGAGCGTGCCATACCGCCCACCGGCCCGGGCACGCCGGCGTCGCGGACGGGGCCGTACGGCACACGGGTGCGTCGGAGCCGGCCACCCCGCCGCACGGGCACGGGCACGGGCGGGCGTACGCGCATCGCGCCGTACGGCGGCGGCGCTACCGCAGCGAGATCTCCCGGCCGATCGACTGCTCGCGGGCGGCGGTGACGACCAGAGCCGCGGCGGCGGCGTCCTGTACGGCCACGCCGACCGATTTGTACAGCGTGAGCTGCTCCGGCGAGGTGCGGCCCGGGCGGCTGCCGGCGACCACTTCGCCCAGTTCGGCGTGTACGTGTTCGGCGGTGATCACGCCGTCGCGGATCGGCATCAGCAGGTCGTTGCTGCCCGCCGGGAACGGCGCCAACACTGCTTGCCGCGATTCGACGCACACGAGCGCATCGGCAACGGTGGCATCGTCGAGTTCACGGCCGGCCGGGTTGAAGCCCACCGACGTGACGTGTGTCCCGGGCGCCAACCACGCGCGCCGGACCACGGGTTCCACGGCGTTCGTTGCCGCCGCGACGATGTCCGCGCCGTCGACCGCCTCGGCGTAGTCGGCCGCCGCATGTACCTCGGCGGGCAATTCGGCGGACAACTCGTCGGCCAGCGCCGCCGCCCTGGCCCGATCGCGCCCGGCCACCCGGATCTGCCGGATCGGCCGGACCCGGCACATCGCACGGGCGTGCGAGCGGGCCTGGACCCCGGTGCCCAGGATCGCCAGCACCGTCGCGTCCTCGCGCGCCAACAGCCGCGCCGACAGCGCCGAACAGGCACCGGTGCGCACCGCCGTGATGGCGGTGCCGTCCAGCAACGCCGTGGGTTCACCGGTCTTCGGGTCGAACACCACGATCAGTGCCTGGTGGGTCGGCAGGGGCGTTCCGGCGTTGCGCGGGAAGAGCGTGACCAGTTTGCTCATCAGCGCCCCGGACGACGGAACGTGTCCCGGCATGGCCGCCAGGAAGGCGTCCCGTTCGGCAACCACGGCGGCGATCCGGTCCGGCGCCGAGGCACGGCCCGCGCTGAGGTCCGCCATCGCCGCGGCGAGCGCGTCGATCAACGCGTCCGGCTCGAGCAGGGCCTCGACCTGCGCGTATCCGAGCACCAGCATGTGGCCCACCCTCCTCGCGGCGATCGTCCGGCCGAGACCGCTCGTCGCCGACAGCGTCGCCCGCGCAACGCCGCGACCCCGACCGCGACACGCGGGGCGGCGGCCATGATCGTCCGTCCGGACCCACCCGGACCCACCCGGACCCACGCGCCGGGGGCATCGCCCGCGAAGCCCGGGCCCAGGGGATCTCACCCCTGCGGTGGGGCGGGCGAGTGCGCCGGCGGGGCGGTCTGTGCGGGGGCCAGTTCCGCCGGAACGCACGTGCGCAGCGCGTCGGCCGCCGCGAGCACCGCGGGGTGTTCGGCGGCGCCGCCGCGAAAGGCGATCGTGGTGCGGCGGTGGATCGGCAGCCTGGTCAGGGTCACCTCGGGGGGCGGATCCACGATGCCCAGGTGCGGCACGACGGCGACGCCCTGATCCGCCGCGACCAGGGCCAACACCGTGGCGAAGTCGTCCACCTGGTGTCGCACGTGTGGGGTGAAGCCGGCGGCCTGACAGGCGCGGATGGTCATCGCCTGGCACAACGTGCCTGAAGTCGAGGTGATCCAGGGCGAGTTACGCCAAAAGCCGAGCATCGACGCGTCGGCCGTCCGGTCCGGTGCGGGTGACGTCGAGGCCAGGTACATCGGCTCGGTGTACAACGGCAGGCCGGCCAGGCCGACCTCGTCCACCGGCGGTACGAAGTCGTATTCGTGGATCAGCGCCACGTCCAGGTCGCCCGCCCGCAGCGCGCCGGCGACCTCGGCCGGGTCGATTTCCAGCACCATCGGTTCCAGACCCGGATGCCGTCGGCCGAGGCAGGTCAGCGCGCCGAGGACGATGGTCCGGGTCGCGCTGGGGAAAGTGCCGATCCGCAGGGGCCCCGCCAGGCCGCGGCGGGTGCTCGCCAGGTCGGCCGAGGCCTGTTCCAGGTGCGCGAGGACGGCCTCCGTATGGCGGACCAGGTTGTGTCCGGCCGGGGTGAGGGTGACCCGGCGTCCCGTGCGCTCCAGGAGCGGGACCCCGGCCTCGCGTTCGAGGACGCCGAGTTGCTGGGAGACCGCGGACGGGGTGAAGGCGAGCGCCTCGGCGACCGCGGCGATCGTGCCGCGCAGGGACAGCTCGCGCAGCAGGCGCATACGGCGGACGTCGAGCATCAGTACAGCTTACGCTCACGTTCACGAATGTGAACTGGACCTGAAGGATCCGCGCGGGTCACCCTCGAAGGCATGACCCAGCACCCGCCCCGACACGGGGTCCACGTACCGCTCGTCACACCGTTCGCCGCCGACGGAGCCGTCGCGCGGGACGCGCTCGAAGAGCTCGCCCATGCCGTGCTGGCGGCGGGCGCCGAGGGGATCGTCGCCCTGGGCACGACCGCCGAGGCCGCCACGCTCGACGCCGACGAGCGGGTCGCGGTCGTCGACGTGTGCGCCCGGGTCTGCGCGGAACACGACGCGGTACTGACCATCGGCGCCGGCGGCAACGACACCCGGGCCACGGCGGCGGCTCTCGCGGACCTCGCCCGGTGGCCGACGGCCGCCGCCGCGCTGGTGCCCGTCCCGTACTTCACCCGTCCCTCGCCGGCCGGCGTGATCGCGCACTTCACCCATCTGGCCGACAACAGCCCCGTACCGCTGATCGTCTACCACATTCCGTATCGCACCGGGCAGTCGCTGGACGCGGCCGACCTGCGCGCGTTGGGGCGGCTTCCGGGCGTCGCCGGCGTCAAGTTCGCGCCGGGCGGCATCGATCAGGACGCGGTGGACCTGCTCGGCGACCTTCCGCCGGACTGCGCGATCCTGGCCGGCGACGACCTGTTCCTGTCACCGCTGCTGGCGTTGGGCGCGTCCGGCGGCATCCTCGCTTCGGCGCACCTGGCCACCCACCGATTCGTGGAGCTGTGCGCCGCGTGGCGCGACGGCGACCTCGCCCGCGCGCGGGACCTGGGTCACGCGCTCGCACGGTTGTCCGCCGCCGCCTTCGCCGAGCCCAATCCCACCGTGATCAAGGGCGTGTTGCACGCGCAGGGCCGGATTCCCACCGCGGACGTGCGACTGCCGTTGTTGCCCGCGGGGCGCGCGTCGGTCGAGCGCACGTTGAAGCAGTTGGCCGATTCGGGCGGCTCGGCCGACCTCGGCGAACCGGTCGTGTAGTGCGCACGGATCCGATTTTCGTGCCGGCACACGGAGTTCGCGTCCCACCCGTGCTCGGACTGCGCGTCGTGCGCGTCGCCCGCGCGAGGAACGATCGCGGGTGCGGTCACGAGGTGGGAAATCGGGTTGCCCAGCGGCGTTGCCAGGGTGTCTCGACGGCGCGCGGGTGGTGGTGCCGACGGGTCCAGTCCACGGCTTCGGCGGGGTCGACGCCGGACAGGATGGCGAGGCAGGCGATGACGGTGCCGGTTCGGCCGACGCCGCCTCCGCAGGCGACCTCGACCGAGGCGCCCGTACGGGCCCGTTCGTGCAGGGCACGGATCTGCCGCACGGCCGCGTCCCGGTCGCGGGGCAGGCGGAAGTCGGGCCAGTCGAGCCACGTCCGCGGCCACGGCAGCGCGTCCTCGTGTCGACGGCGCAGGCGGTCGGAGCCGAGGTAGAGGCCGAATTCCGGCGGCGGTCCTTCGGGCAGTGGGTGGCGCAGGCCGCGACCGCGGATCGAGGTGCCGTCCGGGAGTCGGAGGGCGCCCACGAGGGGGGTGTGGCTCATCGGTTCACGCTCTCTTCCCTGTGGCGCGCGCGGTGGTTGGCGACATTGACCCGATTGCCGCATCGGTCGGGCATGCAGTAGCGGCGGCGCCCGGCCCGGCTGGTGTCCACGAACACACCCCGGCAGTCCGCGGTGGCGCAGGCCCGGAAGCGGTCGTGGCCGAGCACCCGGACGACGCCGAGCAGCCCGACGCCGATCAACGCGGCCAACTCGTCGGCGAGGTCGGCGTCGGGCGCGGTCGGGACGCACCACTGCCACCGGCGGTCGCCGTCGCGCACCAGCGTCGGGGCGCGCCCGGCGCGGGCGACGAGCACGGTCGCACCCGCGACGGCGTGCTCCTCGGTCTCGGTCTCCACGATCACCCGCACCTCGCGGCGCAGCAGGCCCACCGCGTGGAGATCCGCGGGGGTCGGTGTTCGCCCGTCGGCGACAGCGGCCGGCCGAAGGTCGTGCTCGGCCAGGAAGTCCGCCAGGGCGCCCGGGTCGGGGAGGGCGTCGCCGGTGGTGGGCCGCACGGTGGGTGAGGTGTTGATCAGGTCGGTCGCGATCGCCGCGCCGACGGCGTAGTCGGTGATGGGGATCCGCACGTGTTGCCCCCGTGATGGCGGTAACTGGTCAAGCGAGACTATAACCCTTACGCGGTGTGGTTGGGAATCCTTGTGATCCCGCGGCACGCCGGCGCGACCGGTGTGTGACCCGTGTGTGACCGGGGCGCGACCGCGATGTGGCCGGGCGGGGCGGGCCCGCCGCCACCGCGAGCGCCACGCCCGGCGCCGGGCCCGGCACCGGGCCCAACTCGACCGCGCGGAGGCGTTGTTCGGCACCGGTTCCGGTCGACCCCGGTCGAGTGGGTTTTTCGTGGCCACTGTTCGCGGGGTAGGGGCTTCGCGGACAATCGTTGCGAAGCCCCGACGCACGGGGTCGGCGGGAAGGGAGCAGGTCGTTGATCCGTTTCGCGCACCGCGCCAAGGGCGGGTCCGTGCTGGGGGCGGCACCGGGCCACCACGGGCCGTTCGGCGCCGACCTGCCGGTCGGCCATGCCGACGTTCGTCTCGTGCCCCGGGCCTACACCCATCCGGACACCCAGGTCCTCCTGCACGCGTTGTACGCGGAGCAGGTCGGCCTCTACGGGTTCGCCGATCATCCCGACACCAGCGAGCCCCGCGATCTGGAGCCCCCCGAGGGCCTGTTCGTGCTCGCCTACAACGGACACGCGCCGGTCGGCTGCGGCGGTTGGCGGACCATGCCCGGTCGGGCGGCGGAGATCAAACGCCTCTACGTCAGCCCGGAGCGGCGCGGGAGCGGCTACGGACGCCGCCTGCTCGCCACGCTCGAACACACCGCCGCCCAGGCCGGCGCACTGCGACTGGTGGTGGAGACCGGCAACCGCAACATCGGGGCGCTCGCCCTGTTCGCCGCGAGCGGCTACACCCTTCGCGACGCCTACGTCCAGGGCCGCGATCCGGCCGTCAACCGCGCCATGACCAAGCCGCTGCTGCGCACGGCGGGTCGGGGCCCGCTCTCCGCGCCGCCGCGCTGATCCGTCCGGGCGGCGTACCCGCGGCGGACGCGTCCGGACGGTTCACGGGGTGCGGCGCACGGTTTCGACGACGGCGACGTCGTCGACCCGCCCGGTGCCGCGGCGGCGTACTGCCGACATGCCCGGAGTCAGTCGAACAGCGATTCCTGCACGTCGAGCGGGGGCATGAACTCGGGTTCGAGCGCGGGCGGGGACGAGCCCGCGACGCGTGCGAGGTCTTCCAGCGTCGACCAGCGGCCGACGGCGACGCCCTGCGCGACCACGGTGTGGAACAGGTGTGCCAGCGCGTACGCGTCCCACGTGACGGCTCGTTCGGGCGGGGGGCGCAGGCCGATCCGCTGGAGCCGGGCGTCGAGGGACTGCGGCGCGGCGGTCGGGGCGACGATCGCGGCGAGGGCCGGCACGTCCAGGACGAGGGACGACGCGAGCAGTGGGCAGTAGGCCCGCTGCTCCCACACGAGCGTCTTCTCCGCGAACGGCGACACCCCGAGCAGCGCGTGCGGGATGTCGCGCACCAGGTGACGCTCGACGCCGGCCAGCGCCTCGGCGAGCGAACCGGGGGCGGCCGGCGGTACCGGGACGCCGATCGGCGCGGGCGGGGGGCTTCCGGGCGGCGGCGGTTCGATCGGAACGTACGCCCGCCAGGCGACGTGACCTCCGGGCCCGTGGTGGGTGAGCGCGGCGACCTCGACGGGGACCGGGCGATGCAGCCCCCGGGTCTCCAGCCGAAAGCGCAACCCCACGAAGCGCACACCCGACAGCGGCGTCGTACTCGTTCGTTCGGCCACCCCCGGAGTGTAGGCGCCGGTGTCCCGGTCCCCGCGGAGCCACTCGCTCATGTCGCGCGGGGTCGGTTCACAGACCGTGGCGGCGGTTGCCCAGGACCAGTTCGCACACTCGCGCCTCGTTCGCGGCCGAGAACGGATCCCGGTGAGCGGCGACCGCCGCGCGGGTGGCCTCGTCGGTCAGGTCGCCGTCGATCCGGATCGCCGCCGTGGCGCCCGCCGCCGCGGCGGCGCCGACCTGGGCGGTCGGGTCGGTGACGTTGCCGGCGACCCACACCCCGGGGATCCCGGTACCACCGCCCGGTTCGGACGGGATGTACTCACCGGCTCCCGACGGATGTTCCACCGTCCGCAAGCCGAGCCCGGACAGGAACCCGGCACGCGCGACCATCCTCGGCGACACCGCGAGCGCATCGATGCGGACCGATGTGCCGTCGCCCAGGCGTACGCCCACAAGGCGATCGTCGACGACGTCCAGGGAGGACACCTCGCCGGCCGACACGCGGACGCCACGGGCGGCCAACCGCTCGGCGTCCTCGGCGGTCGGCGACAGGGTGTGCGCGAAGAACGTGACATTGTCGCTCCATTGGCGCAGCAGCAGCGCCTGGTGCACCGACCGCGGCCCGCCGCCCAGCACTCCGATGGCCAGATCGCGAACCTCCCAGCCGTGGCAGTACGGGCAGTGCAGCACGTCCCGGCCCCATCTGGCCCGCAGCCCCGGCACGTTGGGCAACTCGTCGACCAGTCCGGTGGTCACCAGCAGTCTGCGGGCGCGGACCGTGCGGCCGTCGGTCAGCGCCACGTCGAACCGGCCGTCGACCCCGGTCACGGCATCGACCTCGCCGGACACCACATGACCGCCGTACGCCCGGACCTCCGCCCGCCCGCGCTTCGTCAACTCCGCCGGCGACACGCCTTCCCGGCCCAGCAGCCCGTGGACACCTCCGGCGGGCGCGTTGCGCGGGGCGCCCGAGTCGACCACCACTACCGAACGCCGCGCCCGGGCCAGCATCAGCGCACCGTTCAACCCAGCGGCGCCGCCGCCGATTACCACCACGTCGTAGCTGTCCCGCAACCGATCGGTCATCGTGACCACCTCCACGACGACCATGCGACCGCAACGGTGATTTCGGCAAGATTCGTTGCCGGTTCGGCAAAGACGGCGACATCGACGACGTGGTGACGTCGGTGTCGATCATGATCGGAAACCGGTCGGAACCGCTCGGGGTCGGCCGGAACCCGGCCGGCCCCGAGCCGTCACGTGCACGGGACGGTCAACTGCCGGGGATGTCCCACACGGTGACCTCGAGGCGGACGGGTGCCTCCCCGGCGGGCGGGCCGATCAGTCGGAAGTACGCGGTGCGCCCCTCGTTGGTGATCGCGCAGAAGCCGGAGCCCTGCGCGAGTTCGCCGGCCAGATAGGTGCCGCGCTTGGCGACCGCTTCGGCGCAGGAGGCGGCCGTCGGCTCCGAACCGCCCTGCGGAAGTGCCGCCAGGGTCGGGGTGGAGCCGACGGTGACGAGTTCGGGCTTGGCGAAGGTGTAGAGGAACACGATGTCCGCCGCCTTGTTCGACGGGCCGACCAGCGGGGGTTTCGTGTCGAGATCGACATAGCGGCTCGACGGGTCGACGGTGACCGTGCCGGGTCCGAACAGGACCGGAGGCGGCTGACCGCCCGACGGCCGTCCGCCCGTCGTCTGCCCGCCGGGGCCCGGCGGGCTCGACGCCGACCGGCCGCTCTCCGGCGGATTCTGTTGGGCCTGCGTGCCGGCCGGGGTGCTCGTACTCGTGGACGAGTTCTTCGAGTTCGAATCCGAATCGGACCCACTGACGGCGATCGTGACGAAGATGCCGATCAGCGGGATGGCGATGCCCACCACCCACCAGGCCCATCTGGGCTGGGACGGATGCGGCGGCGGAGGGGGAGGGTAACCGTACGCACCCTGGTTTCCCGGCTGGTTGGTCAAGTCGCCTCCGTGGAACGGGTGGCCGGTCGGCGCCGGCACTCTACCCAACGATCCTCCCCGACCGCACCCCGCGATCATCCCCGTCGGCGCGAGCCGCGCGGGCGAACGGGGACGTGCTCACGTGGCCGAACGACCACCGTCGCCCCCGGCGAGCCGGGCCACGTCGCATTCGCGGCGCGGGGCGGCACACCGAGCGGGGAGGAACGCCGTCCCAGGCTTCGAGAATTGCGCCCTGAGGCTCCGGATCCCGTGGCGCCTCGGGCTCGGGCGTTGTTGGTTTCAGGGCCTGACCGCGGGTTCGGTGGCCGCTCGATCCCGGACGGGAGGCGGAGGTCGGGGGTCGAGGGCCGGGGTCGCCAGGCGACGAGCCGCTCACCGGGCACGCCGTCCGCCGTCGTGTGCGAGGCGTGTGAGGCGTGCGGCGCCGCGACGCCGGACCGGACCTCGTG
The DNA here is from genome assembly GCF_044765325.1 of Embleya sp. NPDC127516. Lineage (NCBI taxonomy): Bacteria > Bacillati > Actinomycetota > Actinomycetes > Kitasatosporales > Streptomycetaceae > Embleya > Embleya sp. NPDC127516. The sequence goes on from NZ_JBIWJT010000024.1 coordinate 28,950, forward strand.
TGCGCAGCCGGGGTGGCCTCGTGCCCGAGCGGTGGGTTGTCATGCGCGGAGGTGCGTGCGCGAGGTCGGCTTCATGGCCGGCCACGGCCACTCGGATGGCATGCCCATGGGCGCGCGGGATGCGCCGGGCACGCGATCGACCCTTGTGGGACTACGTGTTGCGGGGCGTGGTGGTGGACGTGGAACACTTCCTCTCGCGAGGGCGGTGGGCCCTCGGCGTCGGGCGGGTGTGGTCTCGTCGGTCGTGCCGTGCGTGGCCACGAGCAGCGGAGGAGGCTGGACGCGATGCCCGAATCCGCGCATGTGGCCCACGGGTTCGGCGTGCCCGGACGCGCACCGCATCCGCGCGCGGTGCGCAGCCGCGCCGCCGTGTTGAAGGCCGCGCGCGAGTTGTTGCTCGAGGACGGCTGGGCCGCGGTCACCCACGTGGGCGTCGCCGCCAGGAGCGGCGTGGGCCGGACCACGGTGTATCGGCACTGGCCCGAGCCCACCGCACTCATCCGCGACGCGATCGTGCAACTCGTCGCCGAATACCGGGATCGGCTCGGCCCGGCCGTCGGCTCCCGGCCGGGCAGCCGGACGGGCGGCCTGCGGGAGGAGTTGGTGGCCGCGCTCGACGGCACCCGGTTGCTGCTGCACGACCGTGAGGGCGAGCGGGCCATGCGGGTGTTGATCGAGCGCGCGTCGGACCCGGCGTTCGTGGGCGTCCGGGAGATCCTGCAACGCGCGGGTACCCATCCCTTCAGGGTGATCCTGGACGCCGCGAAGGCTCGTGGCGACCTGCCCGTCGACCTGGACGCGGACGCGGCGATCGACCGCCTCGTCGGGCCGCTGGTGTTCCGCCGACTCCTGGCCAACGGCACGATCGGCAAGGCGTACGTACGGCAGGTGGTCGACGATTTCCTCACCGCGCACGCCGAGCGCGGGCGACCCCGGGAGCGCTGACCCGAGCCGACGTGCCGCCCGCGTCGCGCCGAGGGCCTCGCGCCTCTTCCCGCTCCCCCGCGGGCCGAACCGACCCCCGCCGGAGCGGGTACTGCCGTTCCGTCGCGTCCCGCCTCGGGGCGTCGGTCCGAGGCGGCCGCGGTCTTGCGCACGGACGGTCGTACGGCGGATCGTTGCGAGTGCGCCGACAACCCCCGTGGTCGGCGCCCGGGCTGCCCGGCGATTTCACCCCCGGTCGCCGGGCGGCTCCCCCGGGCGGGTACAACTCGTCCGCGGCGGACGGCGAGCGCCGCCACAGCCCATGCGCCGAGATCCGACCGGACTCCCGCCGGCTGATACTGTCCGTGCCGTCGGACAAGGCTTCGGCTGATCGAAATCGGGGGGCTCATGCGGTCGTGGCGGTATTGTCTGGACGCTGCGGGTGTGCGGGAGAGCACGCTGCGCGCCGACTACACGGCTGCCGAACGGTTCATGCGCCGGAGGGAGACGGCCGGTTGGGGCGCCTTGCGCTTCCTGACCCCGCCGGAGTTCCTGCCCCACGCGGTCGCCGGAGCAGCCCTCGCGTACTTCACCGACGACGTGTGCGACCGGGGTGACGCCGAGGGCCGCGCTCGGCGGTTCGAGGCATGGGCGACCCGGGTGCGGGCGGCGCTGGACACCGGGACCGCGACGCACCCCCTGCTGCGCGCATACCTGCACGCGGCCCGGGAGAACGGCCTGCCGCGCGACTGGGCCGACGCCTACATGGCGGGCACGCGGGCCGAGTTGACCTTCCCCGAGTTCGCGGACGAGGCCGAATACCAGTCCTACGTCGACACGTTGACCTGGCCCGGCGCGATGCTCAGCACCGGTATGACACCCCATCTGGTCTCGGACGAGGACTTCGCCGCCTCCGTCCGCCAGTTCGCCGACGGCTTCCAACGCACCGACCTGGTCTGCGACCTGGCGGAGGACCTGAGCGAGGGCCGGCTGCGGCTGCCCAGGTCCGATCTCGACCGGTACGGCGTCACCCGCGCCGACCTGGAGTCGGGCCGGGACACCCCGGGCGTGCGCGCCCTGCTCGCGGCGACCGTGGCCACCGCCCGTGCCGCACTCGACGCCGGTACCCGTATCGTCGACGAAGTGCCGCACGAGTACCGTCCATTGGTGCGCGGCGTCATCGACATCAGTCACTACCGCCTGGACAACGCGTGCGACCTGGGTCCCGCGATCACCCAGCGCTCGGCCCGCGACAACCCGGCCGTGTGCGTACGCCTGCTCGTCCGGGCCCGCCGCATGGCCCCACCGATCCGGCGGGCGAGCTCCCCGCAGGATCCGAGCGGCACGGTCACCGCGGTGCTCTCGACACCGCGAGCCGACCCGGACGCGGTCGCGCGAACGGGATCGCGCCCGACGGTGATCACCGCGTCGGCAGGCCCGGAGCCGACGACGCGGTAGACCCGGCGCCGGTGGTCCTGGCGTCGCCACGACGTCCGGTGTGGGTACATGTGTGCGGCCCGGGGCCCTGCCCGCGCTCCGACCGCGCCGCACGTGTGCCCGACCACTCGCCCGTCGGCTCGCCCGGCCGTCCCCATGCCCGACGGAGGACGCCGACCGGAGGTGCGTGCGTCCGGCTGCAATGGGTGCGACACACCCGTGTGGCGCACCGATCGTGTCCGGCCGATATCGCACAATGGCTCGATGATTCCGGATGACGAGTATCTGTTGAAACTGGGACGAGTGACGTACAGCCTTGCCCTGCTGGAGAGCGTGGTCATGGGCGAATTGGCCCAACTTCCCGGTCTGCCTCCGGCTTTGGTGGCCCGCAAGTTGGCGGGCAAAAGCATCGAGGCGATCGCCCGGGCGCTGACCGACTCCGCGAACACCGACAAGGTCGCGGACGCGACCACACGGGCCTGGCTCCAGGTCGCGGGTGGCGAACTCGCGGCGGCGGGGCGCATCCACCACGCGCTCAAGCACGCCCGTGCGGCCGAGGAGGGTGAGGTGGCGCAGCTCCATCGGCGAACCGGCGAAGCGGGCGACGCCGTGGACATCACCGCGGCCTGGCTGCAACGGGCCCAGGCCGACCTCGACGACGCGCTGCGCCAGGTCTCCGGAGCCCGGGCGAAGGCCGCCTGACTCTCGAGCGAGGTGCGCATCCGGCGTGATCCGCCGCCGGATGCGCCCGGCACGCCCGGGCGTTCGCCCCCGGCCCACCCCCACCCGTCGACACTCGCCGACGCCCGGCCGGCACGACGACCGCGCGGGTCGCCGCGGCCGGCGCGTCGTCAGGGGTTCGTCGGGGCGAACGCCTCGATCATCGGGATCAGCAGATCGGCGCGCGTGATCGCGCCCATGTGCGTGGTGCCCGGGAGGACCGCCAGCCGGGCCTTCGGGATGAGTTCGTACATACGCACCGCGTGCTCCAGCCGGATGAAGTCGGTGTCGCCGAGGACCAGGAGCGTGGGGGCGGTGATCGCGCGCAACTCGTCCTCGGTCCACTCGACGAAGCCGTGGGCCAGGGGCTGGAGCCTGGCCAGGGTGGCCTCGAAGCGGGTCGGGTCGGGGGCGACCCGGGCGTATGCCTCGACCATCGCCTTGAAGTCGGCCTCGGTCGGCAGGCGCTCGGAGGTCTGCTCGGGGGCGGTGATCTCGGCGTGATAGCCGTCGTGGCGGTAGTGCGTCGACACCAGGACCAGACGGTCGACACGCTCCGGGTGCCGCACGGCGGTGCGCAGCGCGACCAGGCCACCGAGGCTGTAGCCCAGCAGGTCGGCACGTGCGATGCCGAGCCGGTCCAGGAGCGCGACGACGTCGTCGGAGAAGAGCTCCAGGGACATGTCGCGGTCGGTGTCCGCGGTGTGCCCGTGGCCTTGGAACTCGACCGCGATCACCCGCCGCCGCGCGGCCAGTGCGGGCAGCAGTGCGGCGAAGCTCAGGTCGATGGTCTGGGCGCCACCGTGCAGGATCACCAGCGGCGGCCCGTCGGTGCCGTGCGACTCGTAGTACATCTCGATGCCGTTCACCGAGGCGTATCCGACGGTGGGGGTTCCGATCGTCATGGTGAGTCCTGCTTTCCGGTCGGGGCCGAGCGGGTGCGAGCGGTGCTCAAGTGATTTGACCGTTCGCTCACCGAAAACTCGTCGCGACACACCCGACGGATCACGCGTCGGCGCCGAGACCGCCCGCTCCGCCTGTCGTGAGGTCGACCTGCCCGAGGGTCGCCGGTGAGTCGGGGGCGGCGGCCCACGGCAGGAGGTCGGGCCGCTTCGCGGTGCGGCCGTCGCCGGAGGAGCGGCCGCGCACCCGCCGTGCCGGCCACGGCCCGAGGAACGCGGCGCCCCAGCGCACCTCGGCCATCGCGGCTCGCGGTCCGGTCGGGACCGGCAACGGGGGCAGCGGGAGCGTCCAGGTGTCGTCGCTGCCGGGAAGCCCCAGGGCGTCGGCGATGGCCGCGGCGATGCGGTCGTGGCTCACCGCGGGGTGTGGACTCGGTCGTTCGCGCCGCCGTCGAGGCGCAGGACCGCGCCGCGCTCGAGGACCTCCTGGCCGACGACGTGCGCCTGTACAGTCCGGTGAAGTTCAAGCCCTTCGAGGGCCGGGCCATGGTGCTCGGGCTTCTGGACGTGCTGCTGCGCACCTTCGAGGACTTCCGCTGTGTCGGACGGTTCGAGGGCAGCACCGATACGGACTCCGGCGGGACCGACGCGGCGGCGGAGATCCTCGTCTTCCGCGCCGCCGTGCGGGGCACCCGGATCCACGGGATCGACCTGCTCAGGTGCGACGAGACGGGTCGGATCGAGGAGATCACCGTCATGGTCCGTCCGCAGTCCGCCGTTCTCGCGTTGGGCGAGGCGGTACTCGCCGGGCTGGTGGCGGACGGCCTGGTGCCCGGGCCGGTCGATCGTTGACGTGCGGGAGCGGCGCCCGAGCGATCCGGTGTTCGGCTCGGGTCGAGGCGCCGAGGCGGCGGCCGGCCTACCGTTGAAGATGGTCATTTCCCATCAAAACGGTCAGGGGTCGGTATGCGGGCGTCGTGGAAGGGTGCCATTTCGTTCGGGCTGGTGAGCATCCCGGTCCAGCTTTACTCGGCGGTGTCCGAGCATCGCTCGCCGGGCCATCAGGTGCATCGGGAGGACGGTGGCCGGATCCGGTACAAGCGGGTGTGCGAACTGGAGGGCGAGGAGGTCGCCTATGCGGACATCGCCAAGGCGTACGAGTCCTCGGACGGTCGTCAGGTCGTCCTCACGGACGAGGACATGGCCGAGCTGCCGCTGCCGAGCAAGAAGGTCGTCGACGTCCTGGCCTTCGTCGACGAGGCCGCGATCGACCCGCTGACACTGTCCAAGCCCTACTACCTGGGGCCCGCGACGCCGGCGGCGACCAAGCCGTACGTGCTGATCAGACAGGCCCTGGCCGGGCAGTCCAGGGCGGCGGTCACCAAGATCACGCTGTCCACGCGCGAGAGCCTGGCCCTGGTCCGCGCGCAAGGCGACATCCTCACCCTCCAGACCATGTTGTGGCCGGACGAACTCCGGGCCCCCGAGGGCATCGCCCCCACGGAGAGCGTCACCATCCGCCCCCAGGAGCTGAAGATGGCGGCCTCGCTGATGGACACCCTCAGTGAGGACTTCGACCTGGGTGACGTGCGGGACGACTATCAGCGCGCCCTGGACGCCCTGGTCGAGGCCAAGGCCACCGGTGCCCATCCCGACGAGGTCGCCGCGCGCTCGACCGGCGAGAGCAATGTGGTCGACCTGATGTCGGTGTTGACCGCGAGCGTGGAGGCCGCCGAGAAGGACCATCCCAAGCCGGCGAAGCGCACCGATACCAAGGCGCGCGCGACGACGAAGACCCGGGCGTCGGCGAAGGCCGCGACCGGCCGCGCCTCGGCGAAGAAGACCACGACGACGCGGCCGGGCAGGAAGACGGGCTGACGCGGCGGCGGCCGTCGGTCGCACTCGCTCCGGCTCGCGCCGTTGCCGTCGTCAGGTGGCCTCGGAGGACTCCCGGGCGAGGGCCGCCAAGGCGGCGAGCTTGAGCACATCGCGATCGGGGGCGCTGTCGGCGCCCGCGGCGGCGCGAGCGGTGATCAGGGCTCGCATGGCGTGCAGACGGGCGGCCCGGCCCCGGTGGAGTGCGTCCTCGTCGCCGAGTTCGGCCGCCCGGAGGCAGGCGAGGTGGGCACGCTCGAACCCGAGCTGGAAGTCGAGCAACGGCAACAGGTGGTCGGGCAGTGGTTCGGGTTGTTCGGACATGTGTTCGAGAATAGAGCCTGCCGCTCCGACCTGTCCCCGCGCCGACGCAGATGGGTGGATCACCCGCCGAGCCGCGGGCCGGGGCGTGTCTTCGATCCCCCGCCGAGAGGGGACAACCGACGACGGCCTCCGCGCGGCACTCGAAGGCCGCCGCCGAGTGCCGGGACTGCCCGTACTGCTGCTGTCCCAATACGTCGAGCCGCTGTACGCCCACGAATTGCTCGCCGACGGTGCGGGCGGGGTCGGCTACATCCTCAAGGACCGCGTCTTCGACGGCGGACAGTTCGTCGACACCATCCGACGGGTGGCCGACGGCGGTACCGCGATGGACCCGCACGTGGTCTCGCAACTGCTCACCGGCAAGGACCGCGACACCCACCTGGGCAGCCTGACCCCACGCGAACGCGAGGTGTTGGAATGGTTGGCCCAGGACCGCTCCAACGCGGGCATCGCCGAGGGCCTGTTCATCACCGAGAAGGCGGTCGCCAAGCACATCGGGAACATCTTCACCAAGCTCGATCTCCAGCCGTCCGACAGCGACAACCGACGGGTCCTGGCGGTGTTGGCCCACCTGGACCACTGAGTGCCCGGTCCCGCCTGCCCGGTCGGCCCGTCGAGCGGGGTCGCTATCGTGCGGTCGTGACCGGCTCCGTGCAGCGTCCGCTGCTCTTTCTCGACGTCGATGGACCGCTGCTTCCCTTCGGGGCGGCCGAGTATCCGACCCATGGTTCGGATCCGGAGCGCACGGATGCCGACGCGAACCCCCTTCTGGCCAGAGCCGATCCGGAGCACGGGCGGCGACTGCTGGGGCTGGCGTGCGAGCTGCTCTGGGCCACGGCGTGGATGGAGGAGGCGAACCGATACATCTCCCCTCGGATCGGTCTACCGGAACTCGCCGTGGTGATCTGGCCGGAGCAGTCCGCCGTCGACGACCAGGACGAGCGCGACGGCCTGCATTGGAAGACCCGCACACTCGTACTCCGGGCGGCGGGCCGCCCGTTCGTCTGGATCGACGACGAGGTCACCGACACCGACCGAGCATGGGTCGCCGCCCACCACGATGCCCCCGCCCTCCTCCACCACGTCGACCCCCACCTGGGGCTCACCGAACGAGACTTCACCACCATCACCGCGTGGCTGGACACCCTGACGAGCCCACCCGCCCCGCGCGACGCGGGGTAACGGCGACTGTGTCGAGGGTTCGTGTCACACGTGCGGACCGTCGTGCGTCTTTATGGGGACGGGGCGATGCCGGCCATGGACGGGTCGGGTCGGGTCGTTTCGTCTTCGGTCGGTGGACGACGGCAGTAAGGACGACGGCATGGCTCTCACGACGTGGTGCGCGCGATGACGGCGCCGTCGATCGCGCGCGTCTCCGCCTACTGGGCGCCCTGGGAGCACGCCCTGCACGCGCTTCTTCTCCGCGTACACGGCGATCGCACCCTGGCGGGGCGCTTTCCACCCGGCGCCGACGCGTGCCTGTCGGCGTCCGCCGTGGAGCCGATCACCGTTCACCTGCCGCACACCCTCGAACCACGCCGCGCGCGTCGGACCGTCTGCCAAGTGGTCACGCTGTACCTGCTCCACCAGGGAACGACCGGGACCTCGCCGCACCACCCGGACGGCACCTCGATCGGCGCCGCCTGTCGGGACCTGTCGCTGCTGATCGCGCCCGAGCGGACCCTCGTGCAACGGCGACAACGCACCCGCTTCGACGCCGCCGTCGAGGCCGACACGGTCGACGAGTTGGCCGCCCACCTGCGCACGCTCATGCCCCTGCTGCGCCGCAAGGGCATCGCCCTCGACCACGTCCGCCTGGCCAAGGACCTGTTGTGGTGGGAGACCCCGGTCGGCCGACGCTACGCCCGGAACCGGTGGGAGGAGGACTTCCACGACCTGCACGGGACTCCGGCCGGAGGTGGTGACATCCGGCGCCCGTGACCGGCCCGCGGTTTCGCGCGTGGGGGGCGAAATCAGCTGCTTTGCCCGGGAGTTGGCTTCGGGTGGAACGAGGCATCCGTGGTCGCCGGTCGTGCCCGGGATGCGCAGCGTCCGCCCTTCGCGGGTAGGGATCGGTCGAGGCCGCGACGACGTGTGCTCGGGACACGACGCCGGCCGTCGTTCGTACCGGGACGTGAGGTGTTCGGAGGAGCGGGATGAAGTGGTCGACCGGAACCGTCGGATGCCTTCTCGCCGTTGTCGTGCTGTCGACGCTGACTGGTTGCGGAACGCGGGCGCCCGACTCGGACATGACGATCGACGAGGCGTTCGCGACGGCGAACCCCGACGTCGAGGGCGCCTTCGACGCGGTGTTTCCCAGGTACGAGCCCCTGAGCAAGGTGCGCGAGGACGCCTGCGGCGACCGGCAGTTGCTGAACAGCCGGAAGGAGAACCTGATCCGCACCAGGCATTCGCTCGACGTGACACTGCCGCCGACCGACCGCCGCTCGCCTGCGGAGATCCACGACCTGATGGTCGGTCAGTTGCAGATGCGCGGTTGGCTGCCGACGGAGCGCACCGCACCTCGCGACGACTCCGCCTCGGTGTCGGCGTCCCTGTCGAAGCAGGGCACTCCGGCCGGCGTCCGGATCGCGTCGACCCGTGAGCGGTCGAAGTCCGGCCCGGACACGGTGATCGTGCGTGTGACGATCTCCAGTGGCTGCCTGAACAACCCGAAGGCGAAGCTCTAGCCGAAGCCGGGCCGGGTGCCGCGGGGGGAGCCGTAGCTCGCCCCGTCCCCACTCACGGAGCCCACGAGCCCGCAGGTGTCGTCGGCCCATTCGAGGAAGAGGTCGAAGCCGGGGCAGTGGTCGAGGAAGAGCCCGTACTCGTGTCGTTCCCCGTCGGCGTGGTCGCGGTCCCGCTCGGCGAACCGGCCGTCTCGGTCGCCTCCAAAACCGAGGAGGGCGCATCCGACGGCCGCTCCGAGTAGGTCGGCGACGGCGGCGTGCGCGTCGGCCCGGTGGGGCCGGTCGACGGAATCTCACCCACCCGCACGGCGGCCAGGATCGAGGCCGAGCGGTCCTGATCGACAGCCGGATCGAATTCGACGAAGGCCCCGTCCGAACGGGTGACCTGCTCGAGCCGTCGCTGGTCGACCCCGGGCGGCCGGTCTCCGACGCCCACCTCGAACCAGGCCGGCTCGGTGCCGTCCGCGCCCGGCGGGTCCACGGTGCCGTAGCGCAGCGAGTAGCGCGGCGACCCGGCGGTGTTACCCATCGGAGCCACCACCGCGATCAGGTGTTCACCCGCGGCGAGCACGGCCTGATCCAGCGACACCGGACCGCGCGCCGGTTGGCGAACCCCCGGCACGACGCTTTCGGCCACGTGGTGGACACGTTCGGCGTCGGCGGCCGGACCGGCGAGCGTGGCGACCGCCCACGCGTTCGGCGCCCACTGCCAGAGCAACTCGAGGCGATCCGCCGACGGTTCGGGGCCGGCCGGCCACACCGCCGCATGCCCGTTCACCGGTGGGGCGGGAGTGCCGAGCGGAGGCTCGCCGCCCGGGAGCCGGCCCGGCGCGTACATCGTCACCATCGCCCGCGTCGCGCTCAACTCCGCCGGGCCGTTCGGCTTCTCCATGCCCAGCACGACCCGCTGGCGGAACTTGCCGGTCTCGTAGGACACGGGCGTGAAACCGCCGGCCGAGCCGACCCGGAACGCCCGTTCCCGAACGTCGAACGCGCCGCCGGAAGCCGGCCCGGTCCCGTTGTCGTGCGTCGGCGCGACCACCAACACGGTCATCAGCACCACCAGCGCGACGGCGATCGCACCGCCCGCCACCGTGAGCGCACGCCGAACCCGGATCGTCCGCCGGCCGTCCCGGATCGCACGGGCGACGTCGACACCGGGCTCGTCGGACCCGGTCCACGGCGTCCCGCGCAACGCGCCAAGCAGTCGGGCGCCCTCTTGCTCGTCGGTGTCCATGGCCGGTCTACTCCCCTTCCCAGCGGGCCACGACCGGCCCGTCCAACAGTGTGCGCAGCCGCGCCAGTCCCAACGCGGTCTGACTCTTCACCGTGCCCTGCGATCTGCCGAGGATGTCCGCGACCTCGGCGACCGGCAGATCGCACAGGAAACGCAGCACCAGGACGACCCGTTGCCGAGGCGGCACCCGGGAGAGCGCGATCCGGACCGCGTCGCGCGTCTCCACGTCCGGCCCCGGGGGCGCGGCCGGCAGCGGGGTGTCCTGGGGAGCGCCGACGAGTCGGACCCGAGCCCAGGCCAGGCGGCGTTCGTTGAGAAACGCGCGGACCAGCATCCGGTGTACGTACCGGTCGATATCGTCCGCCGCCGCCGCGCGCCGCCAATGCACGTACAGGCGCGTGATCGTGTTCTGCACGATGTCGTCGGCGCGGTGCGGATCCCCGCACAGCAGGTGCGCGACCCGGCGCAGCGCGGGCAGCCGGGCGGAGATGTACTCGGTGTACGCGTGCTCGTCGGTCGTCCGCACCCGACCGGCCTCCGTTCTCGCGCCCACACCCGTCGGCGATTGTCCTGCCTCCCCACCGACCGCGATCTCGCCCTCCCCGGTTCGGTACGGAGTCACCTGCTCAGCCGGCACCGGCCGCACCTCCCGCCCGCACGTCCCACAACCAGACCCCGCCGATCGGGACGCCCGGACCGAGCAGCCGGTCGAGCGTGGCGCGCAGCGCCTCCCGGCGGTCGTGCGGCCCGAGCACCACCGCGTCCGCGCGCCAGAAGGCGAGGTCCGCGCGGGCCTGGGCACGGTCCGCGTCGCTCACCTCCGGTACGACCCCGCCGTCGCGCACCTCGCGCAACAACTGCGAGGTGGCCCTGGTGACCGCGCCATAGCCGCCGAGCCGGTCCGGCCCGAACGGGCCGACGAAGTAGCCCTCGGCGAGCGGGAATCCCAGCCCCGCGTCGACCTGCCAGGTCAACGCGCGCGCGTCGCCGGGGTCGGGCAGCGGTACGGTCACGATGGCCCGGCCGGGACCGGTGAAGCGGCGCCAGGTCCCGTCCGCGAAGAACGCCGGCGTCGGCTCGCGCGGCGCGGTGGCCAGGGGCTGGGGCAGCAGCGGCAACAGCGCCTGGACGACCACGACGCACCACAGCAGCCGGATCCGTCGGTCACCCGCGCGGCCGGCGGCCTGCGCGCCCAGGGCGAGCAGGATGCCCAGCACGGGCACGCACACCATGGTGAATCGGCTCTCCAACACCGATTCGTACAGCGGGAGTCGGCCGAGCAGTTTCCACGGGCCGAAGATCCCGGTGGCCTCGCCGTCGACGATGATCTCCGGGCCGAGGGAGAACAGCGCGGCACCGACCAGGACGGCCGCGAGGGCCTTGGTCAGGACCGTCCGCCACAGTGCGACGGTGATCGCGACGGCCAGCACGAGCAGCGGCCAGCCGAAGAACGCGTTCTCCTCGGTCCGGTTCATCGACAGGCGGGCGGAGACGTCGATGTCGCCGGCGAGCGAGCGGTCGGCGTACGCGGTCAGCGCCGCGAGGTCGTTGCCGGCCGGGCCGTGCAGCAGGTTCGTATAGCTCTGCGGGCCGGTGAACTGCCACCACAACGGATACGCGACCAGGACACCGCACAGCGCTGCACCGACCCCGACCCCGCGGGCCAGGTGCGGCAGCGCGGCGCGTGCGGCCCCCGGCGCGACGCACGCGTAGGTCAGCGCGAACAGCGCGATGCCGGTCGCGGCCAGCAGCAGGGCCTCCTCGCCGAGGAAGATCTGATACGTGGTCAACAGACCGAGGAGCACGCCGTCGCGGATCGGTCGACGACCGGCGGCGACCCGGATCAGGCGATCGATGATCAACGGGAGGACGAACAGTACGGCCAGGTTGGGGTGCGCGTTGGCGTGCGAGACCATCGGCGGGGCGAACGCGCAGAAGGTTCCGCCGAGGGCGGCGGCCGGGCGCGAGGCGACCAGGTGACGGGAGATCAGGTGGTACCAGGCGGCGGCCGTCGCGGCCAGCCCGAGGGTGAGCACGACGGCCCAGGTCGCGGACGGTCCGAACAGCCAGGTGATCGGGGCCAGTGGGATGGACAGGCCCGGCATCGAGGTGTTCGCCATCAGATTCACCCCGTCGGGGTGGTTTTGCAGCGTCGTGGTCAGCGGGTTCTCGCCGTGCGCGACGGCACGCGCGGTCACCGCGAAGAACCACTCCCACTGGCGCTGGTCCTGACCGCTGTCCACGAGGTAGCGCCCGGCCGGCCCACCCGCCCACAGCCCTCGGAACAGCAGCAGCGCGGCCACCAGATACGTGCCGCACGCGAGCGCGTCGGCGACCCGTCCGGAGCGGGGGAGTCGGGGAAGCCGGGGGAGTGCGGGCGGGCGCGGCGGCGCGACCACGTCGCGTACCGCGGTCACGCCGCCCGCCTCGGAGGCAGCGGAAGCGGGAAAGGGTCGCGGGGCGAGCCGGTACCGCCCGCCGGCCGCCGCATCCGCGCCGACGGGTCTCCGGCGCGCCCCGGCCGGCCGTGCCGCAGGCGCACCCGGGCCAGGTCGGTGAGCACCTCCAGGCAGTGGCCCGGCCGCAGCTTCGAGCCGCTCTGATGGGTCCACGCCACCGGGACCTCGACGAAGCTCCAACCGCAGCCGAGGAAGAGCCGGAGCACCTCGATGTCGAACGCCCATCCGTCCACGTCCGCGCACGCGAACGCGGCGCGCGCCTTGGCGCCGTCGAACAGCTTGAACCCGCACTGGGTGTCCACGGTGCCGGGCAGCGCGACCGCCCGGATCAGCCGGCTCCCGACGTCGGACAACACGCGCCGGATCGGCGGCCGGGCCACCGCGAACGCCTCGCCGCGCGAGCCGATCGCGGCGTCGAAGCCGTCGTCCAGCACGGCCTGGAGCCGGGCCAACTCGGCGATCGGGGTCGCCAGATCCGCGTCGCAGACCAGGACCCGGTGCCCGCGCGTGACCTCGACGCCCCGGCGTACCGCGTGTCCCTTGCCTCGATTGCTCGGGTGCCGCACGACGCGCACCCTGGGCTCGTGCCGGGCCGCCGCCGTGGCTATGGCGTACGTATCGTCGGTGGACCCGTCGTCGGAGACGACCAGTTCCCAGTCGATCCCGCTTTCCCGGAGGTGGTCGAGCACGGTGACCAGCGTCGCCGGCAGCCGCCGCGACTCGTTGAACACGGGTATCACGACCGACAGCTCGGTCCCGCAAGGAGTTCGGTTCACACCTGCGTGACACCGCGAGGCCTCGGCCGCGTTGTGTGACGTGGGCCACATTCACCGTGACGGCCGTATCCCGTGAGGGCTGTGTCCACTGTGCCGGTCCGCCCGGTCCGCCCGGTCCGCCCGGTCCGCCCGGTCCGCCCGGTCCGCCCGGTCCGCCCGGTCCGCCCGGTTACCGCGTCCGCCGGCCGTTGGTGGGTCGATCAGGCCGTTCGCGGGTCGGTCAGAAGGAGATCACCGCGGTGAGAACGAAGCCGGCGACGATCACGAAGAGGATGAAGCCCACCGCCACGAGCACCGAGCGCACGCGGCGCGAGGCCTTGGCGCGCACCCGGGCGCCGGTGGTGAGGTCGTCGAGCTCCTCGGCGTGCAGGGCGCCGTCGCGCCAGGTGCCGCCGACCCGTACCTCGTCTCCCTCGCTGACCGTTCCCGCGAAGCACAACCCGCGCATTTCCACGGGCACCGGCACGAGCCGCTCGCCGTCCGCGTCCGGACGCTGGACGTGGAAGCTCCAGACCTCCAGGTCGGCGTCGAGGTCGTCGATCCGCCGCTCACGGCGGATCCGGAAATCGCGGACGAGGCCGGTGAACTCTCTGCCGTGCCCCGGCAGGTCCCCGGCCCGCCGATGCGGCACGTGCCCGGTTGTTCCCACGGCCGGGGCCAACGGCGTCGAGAGCGGAGCCGTCGTCGCCCCGCACCGCGCACATTCGGCAGTGCCTACGGGGTTCTCGTATCCACAGGACTGGCAGCGCATGAGCATGCTCCCTCACCTCCACGCTAGCTCGCGGCCCGGGGGGACGCGACGGCGCACGATCGCTCGTGTCGGCGCCGCTCCGCCGGGGTGATCCGGGCCCGGCGACGGCGTCGCCCCTCGGCGCCCGCCCACCGCTCGCGCACCTGGCCGCGACCGGGCAGGCACCGTGCCGGCGGCCCGGACACGCGGGACCCGCCCGGGCCCGCTCGACCCCGTCTCGGGCCGGGGACGCCGGGCCCAAGGGTCGATGCGTCGCGGGGCCATCGCCCGCCATGTGGCCGTGTGGGCCGCCGGTGCCCGGACGGCCGTATGGGGGAGGAGCGGCGTCGGCCGTCGGATTCTACGAATGGGCAGGTCGTGCGGTGACGCCGGTTGGGCGTGCCGGTCACCAACCGTGGCGCTGAGTTGCGGTGCGTCATCGGCCGCCACAAGGTGAACGAGAAGTACCTCGAAAGTCCCCCACCCCACCCCACGCACCCCATCGAAGGGTCATATCGGCATGCGCACCACCAAGTTCACCTCCGTGATCGTGACCACCGCCGTGTCCGGGGCGCTCGTCGCCGGCGCCGTCGGCCCGGCCGTGGCCGCCACCTCCACCGAGACCCGGGTCGCCGCCGCCCACCAGCGGTTCGACACGGTCGATCGCCTCGGCGAGACCCTGTCGACGTTCTCCGAGATCGCCGCCGAGGCCCGTTCCGGCCACCCGGACGCGGCCAAGCTGGAAACCCTCAGGGAGCGGCTGCGCGTGTCCGGCGACGGCCTGGTGGCCTCGGCGCCGGTCTCGCCCGGGGCGGATGCCGCGGTCACCGACGCGGTCGCCGAACTCAAGGCCGCGTTGGACAAGTTGGTCGCCGACGCCGGCAAGCTGCTCGAGCGCGTGTTGGCCAACGATCTGAAGGGGGCCCAGGAGGCCCTCGCCGCCGCCATCGCGGACGTCAAGGACCTGCTGCTCAAGGTGCCGGCCCTGCTGAAGACGCTGCCCGGCCTGCCGACGCTGCCGACGGCCGCGGTCCCGGTGCGCGGCGAGACGACCGAGCCCAACGCCGCCCGGGCCGACGGGGCCGGCCCGGTGGCCGCCACCGATGTCGTCGCGGACCTCAAGGCGGCGTTGGACAAGCTGATCGCGGACATCACCAAGCTTCTCGACGACGTGAAGAAGCTGGACGTGGCGGCTGCCACGGCCGATGCCACCGCGGTGCTCGCCGGTCTGAAGGACCTGCCGGTCAAGGCCCTCGCGGTGCTCACCGGTGGTGTGGCGCTGCCGGTCTGACCCGGCACCCCTCGGCGCCGCCGGTCTGACCCGGCACCCCTCGGCGCCGCCGGTCTGACCCGGCACCCCTCGGCGCCGCCGGTCTGACCCGGCACCCCCGGCACCCCCGGCGCCGCCGAACGGGCCCGGCGACCACGGTCGTTGACACCGGACTCGCGCCGACCGGCCTCCCGACATCAGTCGGCGGGGCCGGTTCGGCATGCCGTGGGCCCTTCCGGCCCGCGGCACCACCCGACTTCGGTCCGCCGAACCGCTACGGCGCGTAGTCGGGTCGGTGGTCGCCGGCGAGTATCGCCGGAGCTTGGTGAACCCTGGGACCATCGCGCGGGAACCATGGGGCAATTCCCGCCGAAGGTTGATCTTCGGCCGGATTCGCGGCCCGCCCGTCTTGCATACTCACGATCGTCGTCGACGTTCTCCGATCGGAAATCGTCGACTTCGGTTCCTTCGGCTTCCCGTTCCCACGCACGCTCCCGGCGGTCACACCACGGGCAGCCGCCGGCACCGGGACGAGTGACGGGTCTTCACCTCCACATGGGCACAACGCGTAGTCGTCCCTTGCTCACCGCTCTTCGGCCACGACGGGTCGCGGTCGGTCTGATGGTGCTGGGACTGCTGGTCCTGCTCTTCCCGCTGATCTCCTCGGCGGCCGAATCTCCGCCGACCCGCACCGCGCGGGCCGAATACCTGACCGGTGAACAACGCGCCATGACACCGGGACTGGTCACCCGATCCGGGAGCTACAGCGAACTGGCCTCCGGACCGGACGAGAACTTCGGCGACACGCGCTCGCGCGCCGCGGACTGGCTGACCGTGCCCGCCGCCGGGTCGGACGGCACCGCCTCGGCCGAGCGATCGGTGCCGGCCGGTACACCGTTGGGCAAACGTACGCCCGCGATCGCATCGGCGACGGCGAACGTCTCGCGCACCGGGCAGAGCCTGAACGCCGGTTCGGAGGTGACCGGGTTCGACCACCCGCTGAACCAGTTCCGCGAACTCGACCAGGTGGTCGGCGTGAAGTCCCTCGTGCACATCGACAGGGTGCGCACCGAGGTCGGCGCCCCTGCGGAGGCCGGCGCCCCCGGCGCCGACGTCCCGGCACCGCGTGCCGGCACCGAGGTCACCGGCCTGACGTTCTTCCCCGGTACCCCGCGCGAGGAGCACGTGGACCTGCCCGCCGGCCGGATACCCGGCGGCCTGGTCACCCGTGCCCTGCACTTCCGCACCGACGACGACGGCCTGGTCATGAAGAGCCTCTACAAGGGCGATCCGGCGATGTACCGAGCCATGCTCGGCGACGGCACCGGCTTCCTGGACGCGACCTGGACCGTGATGGTCGCCGACCTCGCCTCGACCACGGCCGACTCCGCGCGGGCCGGGCTCGGGGTGACCATCGACATGCGGTGGCGGGTGGGCATCGACGCGGGGGACACTCTGCGCCTGCGCATCGACGGCAACGAGCGGTACCTGGACACCAGGATCGCCGAGGTGACCGCGGGCGACACCGCCGCGGTGTTCCGCCGACCGGCGCTGCCCACGACCACCGTGACCGGGTTCGGGCCGCCTGGGGCGGGGCCGGGCGACACGGTGACGGTGAGCGGGTCCGGCCTCGACGCGGGCGGGGTCGGCGTGTACGTCGACGGTTCGCCCGAGCGCGTCGCGGACGGCGCGCTGCACGTGGCCGCCGACGGCACGTCGCTCACCTTCGCGGTGCCCGCGGGCGCGACACCGGTCAAGGGCGTACTCGTGGTCGGCGACCACGGCGAGGGTCGGGCCGGGTCGTTCCCCTCGCCCGGTGCGGGCACCTCGGGGCCCACCGACACCGCGACCGGCGCGCCGCCGAGCCCGACCGATCAGGGCCCGGTCCGGCACGCCTCGTGGCAGGGCCCCGCGGTCAAGGCGGGCGACCTGCCCGAGTCCTGCGTCACGGCCGCGCAATGGCGAGTCCCCGCCGACCGCGCCGTGTTCACCGCCGCACTGGGCGACGGCGGCGTGCGCGCGCCGGCGATCGACTCGGCGGTGTTCACCTTCGCCGACGAAGCGGGCGCGCGGCACGAGGTGGCCACCGACGCCGGGCCGAGCTGGGGGCAGCCGTGGCCCGCCGGGCCCGCCGCACACGTGGTCGGCACCCGGCCCGCGCAGGCCGCGGCGGTGGTGCCGAACGGCTGGACCCTGGTCGCGCTGCGTGCCGAGCACCACGGCGACGTCGCGAAGCAGGCGGCGCTGGGGCCCGTCGGCGGCTGCTGGGCCCTGGGCCGGGAACGGCCGACCACACCACCGACGAGCCCCGACCCGAGCGGGCCGCCGACGACGTCGCCGCCGACGAGCAAGCCGCCGACCAGCGGGCCGCCCACCGGCAAGCCACCGACGCTTCCCCCGACCGGTGAACCCTCGGGCGGGTCGACCCACACGCCGGCGCCGACCGCTCCCACCGATGTCCCGTCCACCGGGACCTCGACGCCGCCGGGATCCGACTCCGGCGGGTCGGACTCCGGAGGTTCCGGTGGGTCCCGGGGTGCGGGCGGCTCGGGCAACTCGGGTACCGGCGGCTCCCGTTCCGGCACCGTCCCGGAGACCGCGACCGGCGGCGGCTCGTTGTCGCGCACCGGCGCCGACGTCGTCCTGCCCGTCCTCCTCGGCACCGCCGCGCTCGGTGCCGGCCTCGTCCTGTTGTTCGCCGCACGTTCCAGGAGCACCCGATGAGCCCCGCCCCCGGCCGGAACCCGCACCTGCCCCGCTCCGGCGTCCCCGACCGGCTCGCCGCGACCATGAGCATCGCCGAACAGCACGAATACCTGCGCAGTCGGCGCCGCACCGTCTCGCGCCGCAGCGTGCTCACCGCGATCGGCCTCGGTGCGGCGGCCGTCCCGCTGTTCGGCACCTCGTCGTCGGCCGGCGTGCGCCGCGCGCCCTCCCTGCTCGTGGGCACGAACTACGTCGACGGGAACGCGCTCAAGCCCGCCGGCCGCCACCTCGCACTGGGCGCGGACCCGCGCAGCCAGGCGGCGATGAGCTGGCAGGTGCCGCAGCCGGTGCGCCGGCCGTACCTGCGCCTGGGCACCTCGCCGGGGCAGCTGGACCAAGTGGTGCCGGCCGAGATCCGGCACCTGCACTCGCACCTGATCGAGTACGCCGACAACCCCGCCTCGGCCTATTTCGACCACGACCAGTACCACCTGCATGCCGCGCTGGACGGGCTCGACCCCGGCACGCGCTACCACTACGCGCTGGGCCACGACGGCCTCGACTCGAACTCCGTTGCCGCGACCGTCGGTTCGTTTCGTACCGCACCGGCGGCCGGCGGCGTGCCGGAACCGTTCACCTTCACCGCGTTCGGCGACGAGGGTGTGGAGTTCGGCGCCGCCGCCAACCAGACGCTGATGCTCCGGCAGAACCCGGTGTTCCACCTGCTGGCGGGCGACATCTCGTACGCCGCGTCCGGTGCGGGACTGCCGTCCAGCCACCACAGCGCGGAGGGCGCGGACAAGCTTCAGCCGGAGGTGTGGGACGAATACCTGCGGATGATCGATCCCGTCGCCGCGTCCGTGCCGTGGATGGTCGCGATGGGCAACCACGACATGGAGGCGCTGTACTCGCCGGACGGCTACGGCGGTCACCTCGCCCGCTGGCACCTGCCCGGCAACGGGCCGCGCAACGCGCACGCCACGTACGGCTTCAGCTATGGCAACGTCGCGGTGGTGAGCCTGGACGCCAACGACATCTCGCACGAGATCCCGCACAACCGCGGCTACACCGCCGGCGCGCAGACGACCTGGCTGGCCGGGGAGTTGGCCCGACTACGGCGTACTCCCGGGATCGACTTCATCGTCGCCTTCTTCCACCACTGCGCGTACTGCACGGCGACCGACCACGTCTCGGACGGCGCGATCCGGGAGGAGTGGATCCCGTTGTTCGATCGCTATCAGGTCGACCTCGTGATCAACGGGCACAACCACGTCTACGAGCGGGCCGATCCGATGCGCGGCGGTGTGCGCACGCGCCGTGCCGCGATCGGCGACCGGATCCGGCCCGCGACCGACGGCACCACGTACCTGACCGTGGGCAGTGGCGGGAAGAGTGGTTACGAGTTCTCCGCGCCGGAGACCTACGCGGGCGGTCCCGCCGACGTCACCGACGCGGTCAAGGGTGGTTTCCACGTCAAGGGCGCCAGGGTCGACGAGACCGTCGAGTGGTCGCGCGTGCGCTTTCGCGGCAACGCGTTCATCGCGGTCGACGTCCGTCCGGCCGCCGCCGGGCGCGAGACCACGATGACCATTCGCACGCTCAGCGCCACCGGTGCGCAGGTCGATACCGTGACGCTGGTCCGGGACGCGGGTACGGCGATCCCGTCCGCGAACGCCACCGAGCGCGGGGCGAGCGGGGGCGGGCGCGGCTGAACCCGGCCGGGGTGCGGGATCGGGCGGGGCGGCGGGCCGGCGCCCCGCCCTACGCCGTTCCGGCACCGCCCGATCCGCGGGTTCGCGCGGGGTTTCGGCGTCAGGACCTTCCGCCTCGCGTTCGTGCGGGCTCGGCGGCCGGGGCCGGTCTTCGATTCCCGTCGTGGAATCCGACGGGGATCGAAGAACCGCCCTACGCCGTGCCGGTCAGGCGCAGCCGGGTGCGGGCCGGTGCGGTGGGGGGCAGGTCGGCGACGATGTCGGCGAGGCTGACGCCGGCCAGGCTGTGCTGCCACGCCTGGTGCGCGTCGGCCATCTTCGCGGCGAGGATGCAGTCCCGCCGGCATTCGTCGGCCGGCAGCGCACCGCGCCCCTGCTGCCGGATCTCCCGGCACTCGTACGGTGAGGAAGTGCCGTCCACGGCCTCGACGATGTGCAGAAGGGTGATCTCGGCGGCGGGTCGGGCGAGCCGAAATCCGCCTCTGGGACCGGTGGTCGCGGACAACAGGCCGGCCCGGACCAGGGTCTTGAGCTGCTTGGCGAGGTAGGGCGCCGGCAGGTCGTAGTACTGCGCGAGTTGGGTCGTCGACGCGCTGGTCCCGGGGTCGAGTTGGGCCAGCGTGGTGGCGCAGTGCAGGACCCATTCGGTACTCCCGGGCAGCTTCATGCCTCGAGTCTATCGCAGACTTTGTGGACCTATTTAGTCCGTGATAGCGTCGGTGTTCCTGGCAGCGAGAGAAAGAGATCACCATGCGGATCGCAATCGCCGGCGCGACGGGAAACATCGGGGCGCTCACCGTCGCCGCTCTCGAGCGGGACGGGCACGAGGTGGTGCGGATCAGCCGCTCGCTCGGTGTCGACCTGACCACCGGTGACGGCCTCGACGATGCCCTGGCCGGCGTGGAGGCGGTCGTCGACGCGACCAACGGGCCGGCCGTCGACCCGGCCGAGACGGTGGCCTACTTCGGCACCACGACGCGGAACCTGCTGGCCGCCGGGAAGCGCGCCGGGGTCCGGCACCACGTGCTGCTCTCGATCGTCGGGATCGATCGGGTCGAGGGCAACGCGCACTACGCGGGCAAGCGCGAGCAGGAGCGCCTGGTGGCCGAGGGGACGGTGCCGTGGACGATCGTGCCGGCCACGCAGTTCCACGACTTCGCCGAGATGGTGACGAGCTGGACCGAGCAGGACGGTGTCGCCACGATCGCGCCGCTGTTGGTGCAGCCGATCGCGCCCGCGGACGTGGCAGACGTCCTGGCCGAGGTCGCGACCGGTCAGCCGCGCGGGCGCTACGCCGATATCGCCGGGCCCGACCCGCAGGACCTGGTCGACATGGCCCGGCGCACGCTCGCCGCGCGTGGCCGCTCGGTGCGGCTGGTGCCGACGTGGTCCGGCATGTTCGGACCGGCGATGGCGGGGGACGCGCTGCTGCCCGGCGAGGGCGCCCGGATCGCGCCGACCACGTTCGACCAGTGGCTCGCCGAGCAGAAGTAGCGCGGGAAGTCGTGACTTGGGCCCGGTGGCCGGTGAACCGGGCGAGCCGGGGGCCGGCGGCGGCGGATGGCGCCGCCGCCGACCCGATCGACTACGGCTGCTGCCGGTTCGGTTCCGGTGCCGTGGCGCGGAAGCGGGCGGTTGACGCGTCGCCGCTCCAGCGCCGCAACCCGGCCTTCTCCAGTACGCGGACCGAGGCCGGGTTCGACAGTTCGACGTCGGCGTACACGGTGTCCACCTGTGGTGAGGTCAACGCGTACGCGACCAGGGCCCGAGTGGCCTCGGAGGCGTAGCCTCGGCCGCGCCGGGAGGCGACGACGCCGTAACCGATCTCCAGAGCGCCGTCGTTCGGCGGCCAGAGCAGGCTGATGCTGCCGACCACGAGCCCGGTGGCTCGCTCGACGATCTGACGGTGCCCGTACAGCCGCGGCACATCCGACTGTTCGGCGATGACGCCGGCGATCACCTGATCGCCCTCGGCGGGGAAGTCCTCCGCCCAGTCCGCCGACCGCGCGTCACCGAGAACGGCGGTGATCTCGTCGGCGGACCACGGCCGCAGGACGAGGCGATCGGTGGTCAGGTCCGTACCTGCGGGAAAAGAAGATGAAGACACGCGACACTCCTGGTCGTTCGGGACGACCGGGCCGACTACGACGAGCGCGCGACCCGGACAAGGGCATGACGAATAAGCTCCGAGCGGGCCATATTCATCAACCTCCCTTGTCGCGGCGGCGATCACGCACCTCACGTGTCCCGTCAACGGTACCGCCTCGGGTGGACGGGGCGTCCCCGGGGGTGCGGCCCAGCCGTTCTCCGGTGCCCGGTGCCCGGTGCCCGGTGCCGGGTGCCGGGTGCCGTCGGGTCGTGGCTCGTCTTCGAGCAGCCGCCAGGTGGCGAGGGCGAGGCCGGCGGGTTCGGTGAGTGTGATGCCCAGGACGCCGCCGATCTGTTCAGGCGACGGGAGACGCTGCTGTCGTGCAGGCGCAGTATCTCGGCCGCACGGCGGAGCGAGCCGGTGGCGCAATAGACCTCCAGGGTCTCCAGGTCGTCCGGGTTGCGTGCCAGGCGGGCGATGGCGGCCACCTCGACGTTGCCGCGCGCGGCGTCCCGCGGGATCTCCGCGAGGAGGGCCAACGCGCCGAGTTCGTCGTATCGCACGATGGGCTCGCGCGCGGTGGTGAAGCGCAGCGCGGCACGGGCCTGATGCCAGGACCGGTCCGGTCGGTCGGCGCGATCGAGCACGACGCCCAACCGGGCACCGACGCCGATCACATCGCGGTCGGCGGCACCAGCGCCGGCGCGGGCATCACGGCGGCCGTCGCGCTGCAAGCGCGGGACGAACAGGGGCCGCCGATCCGCTTCCCACTGCTCTGCCGGCCCAGTTTGGACGACCGGATGACCACGGTGTCGGCGCGGACGTTCACCGGCACACCGCGGATGGACCGCGACAACATCGCCGACTCGTGGCGGCACTACCTCGGTTCGGTGCAACCCCACGTGGTACGCGGCTGCCGCGCGTGCCCACGACCTGTCCGGCCCGCCGCCCGCCTACGTCGCCACGGCCGAGCTCGATCCGGTCCGCGACGGCATCGGCTACGCGATGCGCCCCTCGGAGGCGGGCGTATCGGTCGAACTGCAGCAATGGGCGGGCACGTTCCACGGATCGCGGGCCATTCTCACCGCCGATGTGTCCCAGCGCCGGATCGTCGAGGTCACCGCGGTGTTGCGCCGGGCGATGGCGGCGCAGCGCGGCGACGGGGCGGGTGCGGGCGCGGACCCGGGCGCGTTGCGGGCCGGTGGAGCGGGCGGGTCACGGGGACGCCCGGCCGATGCGCAGCCGCGTCGAGGCCGGTTGCGCGCGTGGATGCGACGCAACGTGTCGCCGACGTGGATCGTGGCGAACGGGAGACCCGAGGCGGATGAATTCTCGATTGTGGACGGCCGGATTGTGGACGGCCGGCTCCTTCGTGCTGTGGGATGGTCTTCGCCCTCCGCTCGCCCACCGTTGTCCGGCCCGTCTTTCCGGACCGCGATGGGGAGTTCGAGGGTTCGAGCTCGGAGTTCGGCTGCACACCCCTGTCCCCGACGTCCCATCGAGGGAGCGTCGGCAATCTGGAGGTATTCGATGCGTCGGCTGACCACAGTCCTTGCCGCCACCGCGACGGCGGTCGTTGCCGGAGTCGGTGTGACCACACCGGCCCAGGCCGCCCCGGCGGACAAGCCGCAGGTCTTGTCCAGTTGGACCCAGACGAGCGTGAACAGCTACAACGCCTGGAACTCGGCGCGGCAGAACCAGGGATCCTGGTCGGCCTACGGCTTCGACTGGTCCACAGACTACTGCTCCAGTTCGCCTGATAACCCGTTCGGCTTCCCGTTCCAGAACTCCTGCGCCCGGCACGACTTCGGATACCGCAACTACAAGGCGGCGGGCACGTTCGCGGCGAACAAGGCGCGGGTGGACAGCGCCTTCTACGAGGACCTCAAGCGCGTGTGTGCCCCCTACGGCGCGGTGACCCGGGCCACCTGCAACGGCACGGCGTGGACGTACTACCAGGCGGTCAAGCTTCTGGGTTGACGCGCGTCGACCCCGGCACGCGGCCCCGTCGTCGAGGGGCCGCGGTGTCGGGGTGGTCCCGGCGAACCCAGCGTGATCAGCCGTGATCCCGCTGTCGTGAACCACACGTTCGAGGGCGCGGTTGTCACCTGATCGGGTGGCGCGTGCGCCGGACGGCCTCGGCTGGTGGCCCTCCCGAACTATCAAGGGGGCATGGATGACAAGTCGAGGTTGACGACGACGCGCCCGAGTGGGTCGTGCGCGGGGTCGTATGGATGTGCCCCCGTGTCGGCGCGAGTGTGGTCGATCGGCATGGGCGCGACGCCGGTGTTCGATTCGCTGGTCCGGGAATGGGCTCGTACCACCCGCCAACTGCCGCAAGCGGCACCCAGGTTCTCGTGTCCGGCCTGTCGCTTACCGCATCCCCCGGCGCCGTAGGCCGGCAGGCGATGGGCGGGCCGATGCGTGATCGTGCCGCCGCGAGTCCCGGACGCGCCGGGCAGCCGCCCGTGGTGTGGAGCCTGCGGTGTGGAGCCCGGCCGGTCCCGGGGTGAAGGCGAGGTCGGAGGGCGGCCGGCGCGTGCCCGTCCCGGAGCGGGTGTGCCGCCGAGGCCGTGCGCTCATTTCCCCCACGGGCGGGCGTTCTCGTGGCGTGCGTGCGACGGTGGATGGGAGTGGGCGGGGGACTGCTTGCCGGATCCAGGTGGGTGCGGACGTCGAACGCCGGGAGGAACGATGTCTCCGATGTCGCGTGGTCTTCGGTCCCGGTCGCCGGGATCCGGGTGGGGGTCGGTCGGCCCGCCGCGGGTACTGCTCGTGCTCGCGGTCGCCTCGGTGGTCCTCGGCGTGGTGGTGCTGGCCTGGCCGACCCAGACGGTGCGGGTGGTCGCGATCCTGTTCGGGTTGTACCTGCTGGTCAGCGGCCTGATCCAGGTGGTTTTGGGGGCCGGAGGGCTGTTCTCGGGCGGCATGCGGGCGGTGCTGATCGTCAGCGGTCTGGTGTCGGTGGTGTTCGGTGTCCTGTGTCTGGGCGGGGGCTCGCGCTCGGTCACCGTGCTGGCGATCTGGATCGGCATCGGCTGGCTCGTCCGGGGCCTGGCCGAACTCGCGGGTGGTGTCGTGCACAAGAGCCTGCCGGGCCGTGGCTGGGTGATCTTCTTCGGATGCGTGGACATCGCCGCGGGCATCGTCCTGATCGCCGCCCCCGTGTCCAGCACGACGGTGCTGGCCGTGCTCGCCGGAATCACCCTGATCGTCCTGGGGCTGATCGGCGCGGTGACCGCGTTCGGCCTCGGCCGAGGTCCGGCGAGTGGAGGTACGACGTGGCATGCGGGGGCGACCCGGGGAACCTCACGGCGGCTCTGAACGCGGCTGGACGAGGGTCACGTCGGCGGGTTGTCGAGGCGGGGGTGCAGGCCGGGAAGGTTGACCACGATGGCCTCCTGGGTGCTGCGGGCGATCACGACCACGGCTTCGGAGTCCGGGTCGGGGTTCTCCTCGCGGTGGGGCACGAAGGGTGGGACGAAGATGTAGTCGCCGGGGCCCGTTCGCAGGCGCACTTCGCGGGGTTCGCCGGAGGAGTCGTCGGCGAAGACGAAGACCGGGTGGCCGCTGATCACGTGGATCGCGGTCTCGGATTCGCCGTGGTGGTGATTGCCGGAGGCGGTGGCCGGGGCGACGTGGGTCTGGCCCATCCACAACTTCTCGGCGCCGACGGATCGGCCGCTGATGGCGGCGAAGCGGCGCATGCCGTCGGTTTGTGTGGTGTCGGCGTCGAGCGCGTCGGCGCGAATGTGGTGGATGCGCAGTCGCGGTGACCCGGGCTCGGCGGCGGGACGGTCGGGCAGGTGCGGATGGAAGCCGGTGCCGGCGACGGTTTGCCCGTCGGCGGATGGGGAGGACGGCGGCGGAGTGTGCGCTGAGGTCATGGCACGTCCTTGGCGGTAGGCGGTCTCGGGGTGGATCGGCCCGGAACTCGCACCGGGCACGGGGCGAGGGGCCGGCCGGCGGCACCCGCGGATCGGCCTTCGGGCGCCTCGCCCGGCGACGAGGGCCTGCGGCCGACCGGGAGCAGTGACGATGACGGCCTGCGACCGACACCGACCGGGAGCGGTGGCGACCGGTGCGGGTGGGGCTGTGCGGTACAGGTGCGCGCACGACCGGACATGACCCGATGCTAGCGCCGACGCCGGACCGCTCACCGATCCCCGCGCCCCCGGACACGGCTGCGTTCCCGACGCCGCTGGGCCGCCGGATCGCCCTCGCCGCGTCGCCGGATCGCCGCGTCCCGACACGGTTACGCTCCTGACGCCGTTGCGCCGCCGGACTGCCGGACTGCCGGACTGCCGGACTGCCGGACCGTCCCATTTCGTCGCGGCGCCCCCGAGGCGACGGCGCTGCGGGATCGCCGTGCCACCGACGTGGCTGCGTTCTCGACGCCGCTGGGCTGCCGGATCGCCCCCTGCCGCGCCCTGAGGCGACGGCGCTGGCGGATTGCCGTGCCTCGGCAGTGGCTGCGTCTCTGATGCCGCTGTGCCGCCGGATCGCCCCGCCACGCCCTGAGATGACTGCGTTGCGGGATCGCCGCGTTGCCGGACGTCGGATCGCCGCGTCCCCGACATCCCCGTGTCCGGAGCGCCGCGTCCTCGACACGGCTGCGCTGCCGGAGCGCCGCGTTGCCGACACCGCCGCCCACCGACACCGCCTCGCCGCCACCCCGCGCCCGTCACTTTGCTGCCGCCTTCCGCCGCGCCGCTGCCCCCGGACCGTCCTGCCGGCCTGCCGCACGGCATCGTCGCGCCGTCGCTGGGCTGCGCGTTCGTTGCCGGGGCGGGACGCGGTGTGGGCGTTTCGTCGGAGTGGGGTGTGGGTTGGTCAGGGGCGTTCGTGCACCACTCGGCCGTCGACGATGGTGAGGGTGATCGGGATCTCGGGTAGGGCGGTGACCTCGGATTCCAGGGGGTCGTCGGCGAGGACGCACAGGTCGGCGGCCTTGCCCGGTTCGAGCGAGCCCTTCCAGGACTCGGCACCGTCCTGGCGAGCGGGCGTGGTGGTGTACGCGCGCAACGCCTCGCGCAGGGCCAGGCGTTGCGCGGGGCCGCAGACGGTGCCGTCGACGCCGGTCCGGGTGACCGCGGCGACCACCCCGCGGCGCCAGTCGGGGGTCAGTACCGGGGAGTCCGAGCTGAGGCACACGTCGATGCCCGCGTCGAGCGCGTCGCGGGTGGGGCACATGCGGGCGAGAACCTGCGGGCTCAGCGTGTCGTGGAGCAGGTTGCGGGTGGCCACCGCGATGCCGGGCTGGGTGTTCAGGCCGATGCCGGCCGCCGCCATCTCGGCCAGCGTCGTGGGATGCAGCAGGTCGCCGTGGATGAGGTAATGCCGGGCGGCCGGGCGGGGATCGCGAGCGAGCGCCGCCCGCAGCGCGGAGACGACCGCGGCGGAGCTGCGGTCGCCGGTGGAGTGCACGCCGATCTGGTGTCCGGCCGCGTGCGCGATGTCGATCATCTCGGTGAGCCGCTGTCGGCGTCGTTCGGCCGAGTCGCCGTCGATCAGCAGCGAACCGTGTGACCCGTCGGGGTACGGCTCGCACACCCAGGCGCTGCGCATCGGCGGGATGCCGTCCGCGAAGATCTTTACCCCGGCCACCCGGAACCAGCCCGGCACGTCGGCCGGGGCGGCGAACTCGCGTAGTCCGGTGGCGAAGGCGTCCGCCGAACCGGGGCCGTCCAGTTCGCCGAAGAGCAACAGCGCCGTGACGCGCGCGGTGAGCCGCCCGTGCGCGGCCAGTTCCGCGTAGTCGGTGAGCGCGGCGGAGCCGAAGCACCCGGTCGCGCCGGCGTCCTCGCCCGGACCCAGGCCCGGTTCGGTGTAGCTGGTCACGCCCAGCGTGGCCAGCAGGTCGTGGGTGCGCACGATGGCGTCCCGGCGCTCGGCCGCGGTGCGCAGGGCGGGTGTGGGCGCGGGCGTGCCCGCGTGCGGCCCCGGCGCGCCCGCGTCCGCGCCGCCGGTGAGTTGCTCCATCAGGAAGCGCGGCCACATCGCGCCGAGCCAGACACCGTGCAGGTGGGAGTCGTTGATCCCGGGCAGGACCGCGTGGCCGCGCAGGCGGATCACCCGGGTGTCGCGGCCGATCAGTGGGGCCACTTCGGTGTCGTCGCCGACCCGGGCGACGCGGCCCCCGGTGACCGCGACGGCGGTCGCGATCCGGTCCCGCGCGTCGAACGTGTGGACGCGTCCTCCGGTGAGGACCAGGTCCGCCGAACCGGTGGCGTCCCACGATTCGCGGTTGCGCACTTTATTTCCTCCTGGGATCTGGACAGGTCCTCTGAGAGCCCATACCGTACACGCAATCAGATACGATTTGCGAGTCGATTGGGAGGCAACGGTGCCCCTGCATCCGGAGGCCCAAAAGATCATCGAGCGCACTCGGATCGGCGAATCCGGACCGGCCCCCCTTGCCCTGGACGCCCGGGCCATGCGTGCCGGCTTCGCCCGCACCTGGTCGATGCCGGAGCGACTGCCGACCGTGGGATCGGTCCGCGACGCCACCGTCCCCGGACCCGCCGGAGACATCCCGGTCCGGATCTACGCTCCCGAAGGCCCCGGCCCCTTCCCGGTCCTGGTCTGGTTCCACGGCGGCGGCTGGACCATCGGGTGTCTCGACGAGAACGAGTACGCCTGCCGGGCCGTGTGCGCCGGCGCCGAGACCGCGGTGGTCTCGGTCGACTATCGCCTCGCGCCGGAGAATCCGTATCCGGCCGCCGCCGACGACTGCTACGCGGTGGTGGCGTGGCTGCGCGAAAACGGCGAGCGATGGGCGGTGGACGGTACGCGGATCGCGGTCGGCGGGGAGAGCGCGGGCGGCAATCTGGCCGCCGTGGTCGCGCTGAAGAGCCGCGACCTGGGCGGCCCGCCGATCGCACTCCAGGTGCTCGTGTCGCCGGTGGTGGGGCACCCCGACGACGGGCGGCCCTCCTATCGGGAATTCGCCGACGGCTACTTCCTGTCCAAGGCGAGCATGGACTGGTTCTTCACCCAGTACCCACGCGACGCCGCCGACCTTGCCGACCCGTACCTGCTGCCGATCCGTGCCGACGACCTCTCCGCGCTGCCGCCCGCGCTGGTGCTGGGCGCGGAGTACGACGTGCTCCGGGACGAAGGCGAGGACTACG
Organism: Embleya sp. NPDC127516; assembly: GCF_044765325.1. NCBI lineage: Bacteria > Bacillati > Actinomycetota > Actinomycetes > Kitasatosporales > Streptomycetaceae > Embleya > Embleya sp. NPDC127516. Next base: position 57,934 of record NZ_JBIWJT010000024.1, read on the forward strand.
CGCGGGCGTTGAACGACGCCGGCACCACGGCCACCGCGGTGCGCTTCGACGGGCTCATCCACGGCTTCTTCGGACTGCTCGCCACCGACCTCGGCGACGCCGAACGGGCGCACGAACTGGTCGTCGGGGCACTGCGGGACGCGTTCGCGGGGAAGGCGCGGTGAGCGCCCCGGCCGTCCTGCGGCTACGCGACGTGAGCATCGACCGGGACGAGATCCCGGTGGTGCGCGACGTCACGCTGGATGTGGCCCCCGGCGCGGTCACCGTGCTCCTGGGCGCCAACGGTGCGGGCAAGACCACCCTGATGGACGGCATCGCCGGCCTGGTGCGCACCACCACCGGCAGCATCGAACTCGACGACCGCCCCGTGCACAGGCTGCCCGTGCACAAGCGCGCCCGGGCCGGCATCGGCTACGTCGAACAGGCCCGCACCATCTTCCGCACCCTCACCGTCGAACAGAACCTGCTGGTCGCCCGCGCCGGCGGCGGCGACCCGGACACCGTCTACCGGCTCTTCCCCGAACTGGTCCGACGCCGCACCCTGCAGGCCGGCCATCTCTCCGGCGGCGAACAGCAGATGCTCGTGCTCGGCCGCGCCCTGGTCACCGATCCCAAGGTGGTCCTCGTCGACGAGATGTCGCTCGGACTCGCGCCCATGGTGGTGCACCGGCTGATGCGCGTGGTCGGCGAACTCGCGGGTGCGGGACTGGCCGTCCTGCTGATCGAACAGTTCGCCAACCTCGCCCTCGACGTCGGCACACACTCCTACGTGCTGCGCAAGGGCCGCATCGTGCACGACGGACCCTGCGCGGAACTGCGCGGCCGGGCCGAACTCCTGCACGAGTACTACTTCGGCTCGACCACGACGCCGACCACCGACCCGGCCGAGCAGGTCCCGGCCGGCTCCCTCGACAGCCGGATCGGCGGTGCCGCCCGATGAAGCCCGACGCCCGCACGGGGGCCGCCCGCCGCCCGCTCGCCGACACGACACCCACCGCCATGGACCTGCTCGACAAGCGCGGCGCGGCCGTTGCGATCGTGCTCGCGGTCGCGGCCTGCGCGGCGATCCCCAACATCCTGTCGCCCTACTGGCTCTACCTCGCCATCACCAGCGTGATCAGCGCCGTGATCATGCAGAGCTACGGCGTGATCGTCGGCCGCGCCGGCGTCATGTCGTTGTGCCAACTCTCCTTCGCGGCGATCGGCGCCTGGGTGGTGATGCGGCTCAACGTGGCCGACGCACCGGGCGGGCTGCTCGTCTGGCTGGTCCTCGGCGGCCTGGCCGCCGCACCGGTGGGCATGCTGATCGGTCTGCCCGCCCTGCGCGTTCGCGGCGTCAACCTCGCCGTGATCACCTTCGGCGCGGCGGTGTCCACCGACATCGTGCTGGGCGCCAAGCAGTTCCCCGGCACCGAGGAACTCGAGACGGTCGCCCGCCCGGCCGCCTTCGCCACCAACGCGAACTACTTCGTCCTGGTCGTCATCGTCTTCACCGTGATCGCGCTCGCCCTCGCCGTTCTCGACCGGACCCGACTCGGCCGTTCCTGGCTCGAACTGCGGCACTCCGAACGGCTGGCCGCCTCGCACGGCATCTCGGTGGCCCGCAGCAAACTCGCCGCGTTCGCGATCAGCGCGTTCATCGCCGGGATCGGCGGCGGCCTGATGGCCGGTCAACTCGGCCTGGTCGTCTCCGGCAACTTCGCCATGGGCCAATCCGTCACGCTCTTCGCGATCGCCATCCTGATCGGTCCGCATCACCCCGAAGGGGCTCTGATGAGTGGGGTGTTCGGCGCGACCATGGCCACCCTCCTGGAGAAGGTCAAGCTGCCCCAGGACCTGGGCGGGATCATCTTCGGCATCGTGCCGATCCTCGCGCTGCGCAGCGGGATGAGCCAGACCGACTTCACCCGCAACCGCAAACGCCTGGCCAAGGCCCGCAAGGTCGCCGACGCCGATCCCGCGCACGACCACGAACGTGCCGACGCGGCCCCACCACCCGAGCGCACCGTCGGCGCGCCCGCCCGACCCATGGGCACCGAACCCGCCCTGGTCGTCTCGGGCCTGACGGTCCGTTACGGCCCGGTCACCGCCCTGGACGCGGTCGACCTCACCGTCCCCGCCGGCGCCGTGGTGGGCCTGATCGGCCCCAACGGCGCGGGCAAGTCCACCTTCATCTCGGCGGTCGGCGGCTTCCTCGGCCGCACGCCCGGCTCTGTCCGCCTGGACGGGGCGCCCATCGACCGACTCGCCCCGCAGGTACGCGCCGCCAAGGGCCTGCGCCGCACCTTCCAAACCACTTTGATCGCCCCGGAGTTGACCCAGTACGAATACCTCGACATCGGGGCGGGGCGGCGGTTGGGCCGGGCCGAGGCCGACGAACTCCTGGAGTTCTTCGGCTGCCCCGTCGGCGACCTGCCCATCTCGATCGTCGACGCGGGCACCCGCCGCCTGCTCGACGTGGCCGCGGCGATCGCCGCGCGGCCGGCGGTGGCCCTGCTGGACGAGCCGGCCGCGGGCCAGTCCGCCGCAGAATCGCTGCGCCTGGGGGCTCGACTCGCCCAGGTGCCCGAGCGCTACGGCGTGGCCGTCCTGCTGGTCGAGCACGACATGGAACTGGTACGCGTGGCCTGCCGCGAGGTCACCGTCCTGGACTTCGGCAAAGTGATCGCGAGCGGCCGCACCGAGGACGTCCTGCGCGATCCGGCGGTGCTCGCCGCCTACCTCGGCGGCGCGGACACCCCCGACGGCGCGGCCCCCCCGACCGCGATCGTCACCCCCACCGGCTGACTCGCGGGCCGACCACCGGCCCGTCCACCGGCCGACCCGCTCCGACCCGCCCGCACCACCCCCGCGTCGCGCGCTCGCCTTCGCGCCGATCCGGGTTCCCCCGGCATGCCTTCGATCGGATCGACTCCGTACCGATCCACCATGACAAGGACGTTCCCCATGAAGCGTTCCCTCGTGAGCCGGTTGGCCGTGACCGCCGCGCTCGCCCTGGCCGCGACCGCGTGTGCCGGCGACGGCAGCGACGGCGGCTCCACCAGCGGCGCCATCAAGGTCGGCTCGATCAACGGGATCACCGGGCTGTTCCAGACCCCGGAGGTCCCGCAGGCGGTCAAGGCCGTCTTCGACGAGGTCAACGCGGCCGGCGGGATCAACGGCCGCAAGCTGGAGCTGATCAGCAAGGACGACGCGATGAACCCGCAACGTTCCACCGAGAACGAGGTGGAACTCGTACAGTCCAAGGGCGTGGTCGCGCTGGTCGGCTCCTCCAGCGCGGTCGACTGCGGCGTCAACCGCGCCGCGTACAAGAGCGCGAGGATCGTCTCCATCCCGGCCGTCGGCGTCGACCCCGCGTGCTTCAACAGCCCCGACATCGCGCCGGTCAACCCCGGACCGTTCAAGCTGCTCACCGCGATGCTCTACTACGCCTCCGAGACGCTGCACCACGACAAGGTCTGCCTCTACTACACCACCCTGCCCGGCAGCGGCGGCGGGATCAGCGACGCGATCAAGGAGTGGAGCGACCTCACCGGCAAACAACTGGCCGCCAAGGACACCGCCGTCGGCGAGGGCGACCCCACGCCGCACCTGATCGCCGCCAAACAGGCGGGCTGTCAGGCCGTGTTGTACAACGCACAGGTCGGCCCGTGGTTCGCCCAGGCGCAGACCCAGGGCATGAACAACGTCGACTTCATCATGGGCGCGAACAGCTACACCGACGCCAACGCCAAGCTGGTGCCCTCGGGCATGCGGGCCTATGTCGGCACCGAATGGCAGCCGTACACCGACGTGACCCTGCCCGGCAACGGACGCTGGGCGCAACTGATGGACAAACACGGCATCCAGCGCACCGCGTTCAGCCAGGGCGCGGTGATGTCCGCCGACGTGTTCGTCCAGGTGCTCAAGGGCATCAAGGGCGACATCACCCGCAAGTCGGTCACCGAGGCGTTCAAGAAGATGAGCCCGATCGACTACCCGATGGTCGGCTCCCCGTGGGTCTTCGGCCCCGACGACAAGCACAACCCGGTCCAGGGCAGCCGCTTCGTCAAGGCCGTCGACGGCAAGTGGCAGGTGCTGCCCGAGGGCTTCGTCGTGCCCACCAGGAAGAAGTAGCGCGCGCGGTGGTCCGATCCCGGTGCGACCGATCGACCTCGCCGTGACCGCCGCCGACCGCGCACGCGCGGTCGGCGCGGCCGGCGCCTCGGAGCAGGAGGTGCTCGAATGCTGAACTCTGTGATCGCGGGCCTGAGCAGCGGCGGGGGCTACGCGCTGCTGGGACTGTGCGTGGTGCTGACCTATCGCCTGGTCGCCGTGGTGAACTTCGCGATGGCGGCGATCGGCGCGATGGGCGCCTTCACCATGGTCTCGCTGACCGACGACGGACTGAACGTATGGCTCGCGCTGCCGCTCGGGGTCGCGGTCGGCGCGACCTTGTCCGGCATCCTGGGCGCGGTGCTGATCCGCTGGTTCGGGGAGCACAACGAACGCACCAAGGCGGCCGTGACGGTGGCCGTCTACGTCGCGGTGATGGCCGTGGGGCTGCGGCTGTTCGGTGCCACCTCCACCGGCGCGCGCCGCTTCCCGGCGCCCTTCGACGGGGCGCTGTTCCGGATCGGTGACGTGGTGGTCTCGCAGGCCGTGCTGGTCTCGATCGCCTTCGCGGTGGCGATCACCGTCGGAGTCGAACTGCTGCTGCGCAGGACCCTGGTGGGGCTGCGCCTGCAGGCACTGTCGGAACGGCCGGGCACCGCACAGGTGGTCGGCATCTCCGCACCGCGGCTGGCCACCGCGGTGTGGGTGGCCATCGGCGCGCTCACGGCGTTGGTGATCATCCTGGTCGCGCCGCGCCTGGGCGGCGACTTCTCCACGCTGGGCAAGCTGATCGTCACCGCGCTCGCCGTCGCCATGGTCGGCGGGTTCCGCAACCTGCCGCTGACCCTGGCGGGCGGCCTGCTGCTCGGCTGCCTCGAGGGCATGTCCGCCGCGATGAGCGCGGTGCGCGAGTACCGAGGCGTGATCCCGTTCCTGGTGATCCTGGTGCTGCTGTGGTGGCGCAGCCGGCACGAGGTCTGGGATACCGCGCACAGTCGATGACAATGAACCGGAGTTCGCAGATGATCATGGGAACCCGCTCCGCCCCGGACGGCTCCACCCGCGCCGCGGTGCTGCGCGCGCACGACGAACCGCTCACCCTGGAGGACATCGCACTGCCCGAACGCTGCGAGCCGGGCGCGGTGTTGGTCCGGATCGGCTGCGCCACGCTGTGTGCGACCGACGTGCACCTGTGGCGCGGCGCCATGAGTTTTCCCGGCATGTTGCCGATGGTGCTCGGCCACGAGATGACCGGCGTGGTCGAAGTGGTCGGCGTGGGCGCCACCGACGCGCTCGGGCGCACGCTGCGGGTCGGCGATCGCATCGGCTGGTCCGAGTCGACCTGCGGCACGTGCCACGCCTGCACGGTGTTGCGCCGGCCGGTGGGTTGCGTCGATCGGGGCTACGGCTTCCGGCAACGATCGGACCGATGGCCGTACGCCACGGCCGGGTTGGCCGAGTTCGCCTACGTCGGGCCGCGTGCGGAGAAGGTGCTCGTACCCGACGACGTGCCCGACACCTGGGCCGCGTGCGCGGGGTGCGCGGTCAAGACCGTGCTGCACGCGTTCGACCGGGCGGGTGGGGTACGGCCCGGCGCCGAGGTCGTGGTGCAGGGCGCCGGAGCGCTGGGCATCGTGGCCGGCGCGATGGCCAAGGCGAGCGGCGCGCGCACGGTGATCACGATCGGCGGGCCCGAGAACCGGCTGGAACTGGCCCGGGAATTCGGCGCGGACGTGACGATCGGCCTGGACGGCGACGCCGGGGGCCGACGAGAGGAGGTACTGGCCGCCACCCGCGGGCGCGGCGCGGATCTGATCCTGGACCTGGCCGGTGCGCCCGGTGTGGGTGCGGAGGCGGTCGAACTCGCGGCGTTCGGTGCGACGTTCGTGATCGTGGGCAGTACCGGTCCCACCCCGGAGCGGTTGCCGCTGGGGACCGTCATGGGCAAGGAACTCGATGTGGTCGGCTCGCTCAACGGCGACGTGGGCGACTACCACCGGGCCGTCGAGTTCCTGCGCGACTTCCGCGACCGATTCGACTGGGACCGGCTGTTCGCGGCGCCGGTCGGGCTGTCCGGCGCGAGTGCGGCGCTGGCGGCGATGGGTCGGCAGGAGCAGGTCAAGGCCGTGGTGCATCCGTGGCTGCCGTAAGCGTTGTTCGTCGTTCTTCGAGCGCCGGTTCCGTCCGCACGCAGTAGTCGTTCCCGAGAGGACCTTCGATGGGTGACATCGACAGCATGACCGTTCCGCGCCGCCGGCTGGGGGTCGAGGGCCCGTACGTGTCCGCGCTTTCCCTGGGGTCGTGGCACACCTACGACCGGATGGACTTCCACGACGCGGTCGACATGGTCTCGCACGCCGTCGAGTTGGGGATCAACCTCTTCGACGTCGCGGTGTATGGGATCCCCGGGCACAAGCAGGTGTTCACCGACGTGCTGTTCTCGGCGATCGTGCGGGCGGCGGGACTGGCTCGGGAGGAGTACCTGCTGTCCACCAAGGTGTGGCTGGAGGGCTATCCGGCGCGGCCGTTGCGCGAGCAGGTGGAACGGGCGATGTTCCGGGCCGGGACCGAGTACGCCGACCTGGCGATCCTGGGCGACATCCGCGATATCCGCGATATCCGCGACGACGCGCACGGCGCTGCGGACGGCGCCGCCGTGGATTTGGAGCAACTCGCCGGTGAGTTGGCCGAGTTGGAGGAGAGCGGGCTGATCGGGCACTGGGGTGTGAACAACTGGTCGGCGCAGGCGATCACCACGATTCGGCGGCACGCGGTGGAGGCGGGTTCGGCCGGTCCGCAGGTCGCGCAACTGAAGTACAGCCCCTGTCGGCGGGCGATCGCGGACGGCGCGCCGTTCGCCGAATTGTTCTCGGCCGGTCTGTCGATGCAGGCGTCCGATGTGTTGGAGGGCGGCATCCTGGCCGGCAAGGTCGCGCCGACGCGGGAGATCGGACGGGATCCGGGGGGCGTACGGGAGCGGATCATCGCGTCCGCGCCCGGGATCGCGGCGGTGGCGGCGGAACTGGACGCGAGCGCCGCGCAGGTGTGCGTTGCGTTTGCGTTGTCGCATCCGGCCACGGCGAGTGTGTTGTTCGGGGCCACGCGCCGGGAGCAACTGGTGGACAACGTCGGGGGGTTGCGGTTGTTGGATCGGGTCGGGGCCAGTGCGTTGCGGGCTCGGCTGGTGCCGTTCTTTGCGGACGGGGGTGTGGTGGACCCTTCGGGTCCTTGAGGGTTTTGGTGGCTTGGGGTGGCCTCAAGCGCCGGCCGGGCTGGAAGGTGGCCTCAAGCGCCGGCCGGGCTGGTTTGTTGAGGGGTGGCCTCGAGCGCCGGCCCGGCTGAGGGGTGGGCTCGGGGGCCGGCCGGGTTGAGAGGTGGGTTGGGGGTTGGCCGGGCCGGCGGGGTTGTCGGTTGGTTGGGTTGTCAGCGTTCCGTGCCCGTCGGGTTCATTGTGTCGGCGTCGACCCAGGTGGCGGAGAGGGCGGTGCGGAGGTCTTCGGGGTGGCGGGTGAGGAGGTTCAGGGCTTTGAGGTTGTCTTGCCATTGGGATATGCGGCTGGCGCCGAACAGGACCGTGGCGACTGCGGGGTTGGTGAGGCAGAAGGCGATGGCCAGTTGCGCGGGTGTGGCGTCGAATTCGGCGGCCACGCGGGCGATCAGCGGGTACGTGTCGCGGATGCGATCGCGGATGCCGCCGGGGTCGGCGCCGATCTTGCGGTGCGGCCGGAGGTTGCCCGCCAGGATGCCGCCTTCCAGCACGTCGGACGCCTGCATGGCCAGTCCGTCGGCGAACAGTTCGGCGAACGGCTCGCCCTCGGGCACCGCGCGACGCGCCAGGCTGTACTTGAGCTGCGCGAACGTCGGTGGCGTCAGCCCCTCCTCGGCGGCGAACCGCCGGGCCCGCCACACATCCGCGGCCGACCAGTTGTTGACGCCCCACGAGGTGAACCGGCCGGCCGCGATCTGCTCGGCGACGTCGCGGACCACGGCTCGTACGTCCAACTCGCCGAAGAAGTCGCCGACCACGACCAGGTCGGCCCGGTCGGTGCCGATCCGGTCCAGCGAGACCGTCAGTTGCTCGGCGAATCCCTTCCTCGGGTACTCCCACAACCACAGCTTGCCGCACAGCAGATAGTCCTCCCGGGCCACGCCCGCGTCGCGCATCGCCTGCCCGAAGATCAGGTCGGTGCGCGCGTTCTCCGCGTGCGGGCCCATGTCGTAGTGCGCGACGTCGAACAGCTCCACGCCGTGCGCCAATGCGTCGCGGATCAGCGCGACGGCGTCCGAACGGCTCATCCGGTCCCAGGTGTTCCACGAGCCCAGGCCGAGCACGGGCACCTCCGGGCCGTGTGCGCCGAGTCGACGACGGGGCACCGGGCCCGGGCTGCCGGCGGCGGGGGAGAGCACCACGGATCCTCCAAGGGAGCGGAGACGGACACGATCGCCACTGTTGACGGCATCGGTAATCATATAGCATTCCAGATACCAACTTCCTGTCCCGCGAGGAGATCCGATGTCAGTTCCCTCGGACGCCCAGGCCGAGGTCGGCCCCGATCGCATCATCGAAATCGCGATCGCGTACATGGCCGCCAAGCAGCTTTTCGCGGCCAACGAGGCCGGCCTGTTCGAGGCGCTCGCCGACGGGCCCGCGCCGCTCGACGAGCTCGCGACCCGGACCGGACTTCCCGAGCGCACCACGCTGATCCTGGCCGACGCGATGGTCGGCCTCGGGCTGCTGGAGCGCGGCGAGGCGGGATACACCGGCTCGCCCGCGGCCCGGCGCTACCTCGGGGGATCGACATCGGACGTGGATCTGCGCCCGTTCCTGACCTTCCTGGACACCGTCAGTTACCCGCACTGGCTCGGCTTCGCCGAGACCACCCGCACCGCGCGGCCCGCCCCGCTGGATCTGGGCGGCGATCGGCTCGGCGTCTTCCTCGGCGGGGTGATGACGTACAACGCGTTGCATGCCCGCATGCTGGTGGGCGCCTACGACTTCGGCGCGCACCGGCGGGTCCTGGATCTGGGCGGGTTGTCCGGGTCGTTCCTGGCCGAGGCACTGCGTGCGAACCCCGAGCTGAGCGCGACCTTCATGTCCGCCGGCGACCTGGTCGGGCACGCGGAGAACACTCTCGCGGCGGCCGGGGTCGAAGACCGGGTCGAAGTGGTCACCGGCGACCCGCTGACGGACGACGTGCCCACCGGCTTCGACCTGGTGCTCCTCGAACACGTCGTGCACCGCTTCGACGCCGAGCAGAACCGGCGGATCGTGGCCGCGGCGCGCAAGGCGGCGGCTCCCGGGGCCCGGCTGTTGTTGCTGGACTTCTTCCTGGAGCCGAACGGGACGCCGCGGCTGATCGACACCCTGCACGCGGGGGAGTACCTGGTCATCGACGGCACCACGGTGTACCCGCGCGGCGAGGTCGAGGAATGGCTCACGGACGCCGGTTGGCGGCCGGTGGACATACTCGAACTCCCGGGCAGTCCGCGGGTGATCGTGGCGGAGGCCCGATGAGCACCGGACGCGTCGTGGTGGTCACCGGCGGGGCGAGCGGCATCGGCGCGGCCGTCGCGCGCGCCTTCGCCGAGGGCGGCGACCGGGTCGTGATCGCCGATCTCGACGTCGACGCGGCCGAGAAGACAGCCCGGGAGATCGGCGGCGTTCCGATCCCGATGGACATCACCGACCCCGCGTCGGTGGCCGCGGCCCTGGACCGGGTCCTCGCCGAGGTCGGCCCGCTCGCGGTCCTGGTCAACAACGCGGGACTGGTCGCGGGCGGCGGACTGCTCGTCGACCTGCCGATCGAGGTCTTCGACACCGTGGTGGCGGTCAACCTGCGCGGCACCTTCACCGTCACCGCGGCCGCGGCCCGGCTGATGATCGCCGCGGAGGCAGGCGGCGCCATCGTCAACATCAGCTCGATCGGCGCCCGGCAGCCCACCGCGGGACTGGGCCACTACGAGGCCACCAAGGCCGCGGTGGACGCGATCACGCGTACCGGTGCGATCGAACTGGCCCCGCACCGCATCCGGGTCAACGGGATCGCGCCCGGTCCGGTGCACACCCCGATGACCGCCGGCCTGATGTCCGACCCGCAGGCCCGACAGGCGTGGGAGGCGCGGATCCCGCTGGGCCGCATCGCGGTCCCCGAGGACGTCGCGCCGCTCGCGGTGTTCCTGGCCTCGCCGGCGGCCGAGCACATCACCGGCACGATCGTGCCGGTGGACGGCGGTCAACTCCTGGTCTGAGCCCGGCGCCCCCCGATCCCGGCGCCACCCGATCCCGGCGTTACCCGAACCCGGCACCGCAGGGATGCCGGCGCCGCACGAGCGGTACCACGCGACGAAGGGCGGGCTCCCGGAGCCCGCCCTTCGTCGCGTCGCCGAGCCGCTACGGGGTCCCGGTCTTGGCCTGGTGCAGCGCCGCCGCCGTGGCGATCTTGTGGGCGCACGCGGCCTGTTCGATCACCTGTGGGTCGGCGCCGGCGTCGATCAGGTCGAGCAGATGCTCGTGCTCGCGCACCGATGTACGGGCCCGGCCGGGCACGTAGGTGAAGGTCGACCGCCGCATGTGGTCCAGCCGCGCCCACTCCGACTCGAGCAGCGCGTTCAGGTGCCTGTCGGGGCAATGCGCGTAGAGCGAGAAATGAAATCTCCGGTTGAGCGCGGTGAACGCGGTGGGATCGAAGTCCGCCAGCGCCTCGACCATGCGGTCGTTGATCGCGCGGGCCTCGGCGATGTCGGCGGCGCTCATCAGCGGCGCCGAGATCGCGGTCGCGTAACCCTCCAGGCGGGCCAGCACGTTCAGCGAGTGCTCGACCTGCGAACGGTCGAAGACCGCCACCCGGGCCCCGACGTTGCGCACGATCTCCACCAGGCCGTCGGACTGGAGCCGGCGCACCGCCTCGCGCAGCGGAATGGTGCTGACCCCCGCCTCACGGGCGAGCTGGTCGAACACCAGCCGATACCCGGGCCCGTAGGTGCCGTCGAGGATGCGGCCGCGCAGCAGTTCGTAACACATCTCCGATTTCGACGCCTTGGCGGCCTTGCTCGCGGCGGTGGTTGCCTTTGCGGGACTCAACTACGGTCTCCTCAGTCTGGACCGGACACGGTGGCGGGCCGGGACGAGGTGTCCCGGCCCGGCGTCTCCGGCGTGGTCCGGTGGGGGCGGTACGCCGCGGTGGGTCAGCGGTCGAGGACCCGCACAACCAGTTCGCGGAAGAACGGGTTGACCAGAACGCCGTGGTGGTCGCCGGCCATGGCGACCATTCGGGATCCCGGGACCAGGGCGACCAGTTCCTTGGTGCCGTGGACCATCGTGTCGTCGACGCCGACCAGGAACCACGGCGGTGTACCGCCGGCCCACCGCTCGGGTGTGAACGGAGTCCTGCGCAGACCCTCGACACAGGTCACCAACCCGTCCGCGCGCGCACCCTCGGCGCGGATCAGGCCCGCGATCATGCCGGTGAGCGGATCGGCGGGCGGGGCCGCCTCGTCGCGCACCGCCCGGCGCAGCTCCGTGACGTCCACGTCGGCGAACGGCTCGGTCGGGCTCAATCCGCCGAACACGACCCGGCCGATCCGCTTGGGAGCCAGCGCGGCCAGCTCCCAGACCAGTCGGGCGCCGAGCGAGTGTGCGACGACGTCGAACCGGTCCGCGCCGTACGCGTCGACCACGGCCAGCAGGTCCTGAGCCGAGGCGACCGCGTCCACTTCCTCGGCGCTCGTCGGTGCGGGGCTGGCGCCGTGGCCGCGCAGGTCCGGCGCGATCATGGTGCGGCCGGCGTCGAGCAGGGCCTGGACGATGCCCGTCTCCAGCCACGTGCGGCGCGTGCTGGAGCAGAACCCGTGTACGAGCAGCACCGGAGGCTGCTCGGTGCGCTCCGTGCTCGGATAGGTGGTGACGGCGAGGGGCTGCCGCAGGCGCATCCTACTTCTCCACTCGACTATTTCGGATACGATTTCAGATCGTACACCAGGGGCGAATACTCACAGCTGCGACCCGATCCGGAATCCGTCGCCGGTCGCGTCCCGCGCGAACGAGAAACCGTCGGCGCCGACGGTCACTTCCGCCTCGCGGTCCTCCCGCCGGGCGAGCACCGGCTGCGGCCGGCCGGCCAGGTCCAGGACGGGGGAGGCCTCCGCATACCAGGACGGCACCACCGGGTTGCCCCACCAGTCCCGCCGCTGGTTGTCCCGGACGTCCCAGGACAACACCGGGTGGTCAGGGTCCCCCGTGTAGTAGTCGGTCGTGTAGATCTCCACCCGATGCAGATCGGGATCGCGCACGTAGACGTAGAAGGCGTTGGACACCCCGTGCCGCCCGGGACCGCGCTCGATGTGCGTGGACCGGCGCCGCGCGCCGAGCAGATCGCACACGTGCAACACCTGAGCGCGCTCGTGCGTGCCGAACGCGATGTGGTGCAGCCGCGGCCCGTCGCCACCGGTCAGCGCGATGTCGTGCACCGTGTCCTTGCGGTGCAGCCACGAGGCGTACAACGTCTCGTCCTCGCCCCGGATGTCCTCGGTCACCCGAAAACCCAGATCGCGGTAGCAGCGCTCGGCCCGGGCCACATCCGGCACCACGATGTTGAAGTGGTCCAGCCGCGCGATCGCGCCCGCGCCGTGCAGGTCGTAGCGCTGATGCAGGCGCGGCACGTGCTCGGCCTCGTAGAAGAACTCCAGGGGGAACCCCAACGGGTCCAGCACCCGTACGGCGGGCCCGATCCCGCGGGTCGCCCCGGGCGCGCGGCGCTCGACCGGCACCCCCAGCGCCCGGTAGTAGCGCTCGGCGACGTCGACCTCCCGCGGCGCGCGCACCCGATAGGCCAATGCGGCCAGCGCGCCGGCGGCCCCGCGCCGCAGCACCAGTGAATGGTGCAGAAACTCCTCGAAGGCGCGCAGGTACACCGCGTCCTCGTCCTCGTGGGTGACCACCAGGCCCAGCAGGTCGACGTAGAACTCGCGGGACGCGGCCAGGTCGGTGACCACCAACTCGGCGTAGGCGGCGCGAACGATGTCCGGACAGCGCGGGGTCGCCGGGTCGGGGGCAGGCACGCCGGGGCGGGCGGTGGGTGCGGGTGGAACGGCGGGAGTTGGCATCGGACTCTCCTCCTGTTCGAGGCGCCGGACCCGGCCGGCGCGATCGGCCCCGGTCGCCCGGGCCCGATCCGGAAACTAGCGCTCCGCCCCCGGCCGGGGCCATGGTCGAGCGCGGACGGGGATCCGGCGGGCACGGACCGGACACCCGGCCGGCGTCCCGGGTTCACGCGGCGCCGAAACGGGCGGTGTGCAGCGGTGCCATGGCCACGTGGACGGCCTGCTGTGACGTGTAGAAGTCGATCGAGCGGTAGCCGCCCTCGTGACCGAGCCCCGAGGCCTTGATCCCGCCGAACGGCGTGCGCAGATCGCGGACGTTGTGCGAGTTGATCCACACCATGCCGGACTCGACGCTCTGCGCCACCCGGTGCGCCCGGCGGATGTCGTTGGTCCACACGTAGCCGGCCAGTCCGTAGCGGACCGCGTTGGCCAACTCGATCGCCTCCGCCTCGTCCGCGAAGGGGGTCAGCGCCACCACCGGTCCGAAGATCTCCTCCTGGAAGATCCGCGCGTCCGGCGGCACGTCGCAAAAGACGGTCGGCGCGAGGTAGTTCCCGGTCGGCAGGTGCGCGGGCCGGGCGCCGCCCGCGACCAGCCGCGCCTCGCGCCGGCCGATCTCCACGTACGCCAACACCCGTTCGTAGTGCTCGGGGTGCACCAGCGCGCCCACCTCGGTGGCCGGATCCTGCGGCGGCCCGACCACGATCCGCTCGGCTCGCGCGGCGAACCGCTCGACGAACTCGGCGTACACCCCCTGCTCGACCAGGATCCGCGAACCGGCGGTGCAGCGTTCGCCGTTGAGTGAGAACACCCCGAAGAGCGCGGCGTCGATCGCGTCGTCCAGGTCGGCGTCGGCGAACACGATCACCGGTGACTTGCCGCCGAGTTCCATCGACAGCCCCTTGAGGTGCCGGGCGGCGGAGCGGAAGATGCTCTGCCCGGTGGTGGTCTCGCCGGTGAACGAGATCAGCGGCACGTGCGGATGTTCGACCAGGGCCGCGCCCGCCTGTTCGCCGAATCCGCCGACCAGGTTGAACACGCCCTGCGGCAGGCCCGCCTCGGTGAGGATGTCCGCCCACAACGAAGCCGACAGCGGGGTGAACTCGGCCGGCTTGAGCACCACCGTGCAGCCGGCCGCCAGGGCCGGCGCCAGCTTCCACGACTCGAGCATGAACGGCGTGTTCCACGGCGTGATCAGCCCGGCGACCCCGATCGGGCGGCGATTGACGTAGTTGAGCTGGCGGCCCGGCACCTGGTAGGCCTCGTCGGTCTGACCGACGATCAGGTCCGCGAAGAAGCGGAAGTTCTCCGCGGCGCGCTGCGCCTGACCCAGCGCCTGGGTGATCGGCAGACCGGTGTCGAAGGTCTCCAACTCGGCCAGCCGGGCGTCCCGACGCTCCACCTCGTCGGCGATGCGACGGAGCACCCTGGCCCGCTCCTTGGCCTGCGTCCCGGGCCACGGACCCGAGGTGAAGGCGCGCCGGGCGGCCCGCACCGCGGCGTCCACGTCGGCCGCCTTGCCCGCCGCCGCGGTGGCGTAGGGCAGGTTGGAGGCGGGGGCGCAGACCTCGAAGGTGGCGCCGTCCAGCGAGTCCACGTGTCGGCCGTCGATGAAATGACGCAACCGTGTGGGCAGCGCGGCGGGTACCCCGGAGTGCTCGACGGGAGTCGTCGTCGTGGAACTCATAGTGCTTCTTCTCCAAGGGCGGGGTCGGTCAGCAGGTGGAGCCGGCTCTGTGCGAGGGCGGTCACGTCCGCCCGGCCCCGCTCGGACAGCGGCAGCAGCGGCGGACGCACGAAGTCGGAGCCGATCAGGCCGCGTCGGTGCATCAGCCACTTGGCCGGCGCCGGGTTGGTCTCCACGAACAGCAGGTCCACCAGGGGATGGAGGGCGTAGTGCAACTCGCGGGCTCGGCCCAGGTCGCCCTCCTGGTAGGCCTCGTACATCCGCGCGACCGCGGCCGGTGCGATGTTGGCCAGCGCGGAGACGAAGCCCGCGCCGCCCAGGACCAGTACCGGCAGGCACAACAGTTCGATGCCGGACCAGACCAGCAGTTCGGGACCGGCGGCCTCGATCACCCGGGAGAAGTGCTCGAAGTCCCTGGTGGTCTCCTTGACGCCGACGATGTTCTCGTGCGCCCGGAAGAGCCGGGCCACGGTCTGGGGAGCGATCTCCACGGCGGTGCGACCGGGCACGTTGTAGATCACCACGGGCAGGTCCGGGTACTCCCGGGCGACCGTGGAATACCAGGCGAACAGCGCCTCCTGGGTGGGGCGCGCGTAGTACGGGGTGATGATCAGCACCGCGTCGGCGCCGGACTCCCGGGCTATCCCGGTCAGTTCCAGGGTCTCGTCCAGCTTGGTCGATCCGGTGCCCGGCAGGAACGGCACCCGGTCGTCGATCTCGGCGGCGACCGCCCGGATCGCCTCGGCGCGCTCGGCGAGGGTCTGTGCGGACGGCTCGCCGGTGGAGCCGCCGAGCGAGATGCCGTGCGAACCGGCCGCGATCTGCCAGCGGACCAGGCGGCGCAGCGCGGCGGTGTCGACCGCGCCCTCAGGGGTGAAGGGGGTGACCAGCGGGGCGATCGAGCCGCGGATCAGGGACGGATCGGCGCGGTACTTCATCGGTGCTCCTCGCGGGTGGTGGTCGGGATGGTGCTTTCGCGGGCGGCGTCGGCGGGGGTGGTGATGCCTGCCGAGGTGACCGCAGGGCCGGCGGTGGAAATGTCGGCAGGGGGGTCGGCGGCCCACGCGCGGTAGGCGGGCTCCCAGTCCGGCCCGAGCGGGTACAGGCCGGCCAACTCCACGCCGGCGGCCACCTGTTCGGTGATGAAGCGTTCGCGGGACTCCTGCTCCTCGGCGGCCGCGAGGACATCGGCGAGCAGTGTGGGCGGGATCACCACGGCGCCGTCGTCGTCGGCCACCACGATGTCGCCGACCTGTACGGTGGCGCCGCCGCACGCGATGGTGACGTCGGTGTCCCAGGGCACGTGCCGGCGGCCGAGTACGGCGGGATGCGCGGCGGCGGCCAGTACCGGCAGGCCCAGGGCGGCCACGGCGGCGCTGTCCCGGACGGCGCCGTCGGTGACGATGCCCGCCGCACCGAGGGTGCGGGCGCGCAGCGCGAGGATGTCGCCCAGGGTGCCGGCGCCGGCCACGCCGCGGGCCTCCATCACCAGGACCTGGCCCGGTTCCAGCGAGTCGACGGCGCGTTTTTGCGTGTTGAAGCCGCCCCCGTGCTCGGCGAACAGGTCCTTGCGGAACGGGACATAGCGCAGTGTGCGGGCGGTGCCGACCAGGCGGGTCCCCGGGGTGAGGGCGCGGACGCCGTCGATCGAGACGGTGTCGAAGCCGCGGGCGCGCAGTTGCACGCTCAGTGTGGCCACGGCGACTCGGGTGAGCCGGGCCCGCAGGTCGTCGGTGAGGACGGGGGATGTGTCGGCGCCGGCGGGTTCCGCGGGCGGGGCCGGCGCGGGCGGCCCGGCGGGCTTCGGGGGGCGGCGCGGCTCGGTGGACGCGGGCCGGGTGCCGGTGGCGTCGGCCCGGGTGGCCGGGTCGACCCGGGGCGGTGCACCCCACGCCCCGAGTTCCGGGCCGGCGACCACGTCGGTGCGCAGCCTGCCGGTGCTGCGGTCGGGGTCGCGGAGGCTGTCCACCTCGACCTCGACGCGTTGCCCGATCCCGGCCACCGACGCGCCGGCCGGGGTGCCGGTGAGGATCACGTCGCCGACCTCCAGGGTGAGCAGCCGGGACAGGTCCGCGACCAACTCGGCGAAGCCGAAGAGCAGCGTCGAGCTCTCGTCCTCTTGGACCAACTCCCCGTCCAGCCAGGTGCGTACGCGCAGCGCGTCGGGTCTCAACTCGGCCGCGGGCAGCAGGGTCGGCCCCAGCGGGGTGAAGCCGTCGCCGCCCTTGGCCCGGACGTTGGAACCGCCGTCCGCGTAGCGCAGGTCGTACAGGCCCAGGTCGTTCGCGGCGGTCACCCAGCCGACGTGCGCCCATCCGTCGGCGGGCGCGACGCGGTGCGCGGTGCGGCCGATGATCAGCGCGATCTCGCCTTCGAAGCCCAGCAGTTCGACGCCGGCCGGCTGCTCGACGGGGCCGGATCCGGTGAGCGAGCTGCTCGGTTTGAGGAAATACGAGGCATGGTCGGGGACGCGGCCACGCTGACGCGCGCGGGAGCGATAGTTGAGGTGTACGGCCAGCACCTTGCCGGGCCGCCGCCCGGTCGATGCGGTCACCGCGTCGTGTGTCACTCGCCACCCCTTTGCGCCTGGATCAGCGATGCCATCTCGAAACATATATGATTCCGGATAGAATAATAGAGGTGATCTCGGTTGCACTGTCAACCACTGTGGCGGGAACGCTTGTTCGCCCGATCGGCGCGGGAGGAATCGGCGCGACGGTCGGGGAGCGCGCAAGGCGTGCGGTGCGGTGCGAGCCCGGGCGGCGGTGTGCCGGCCGAAGCGGAAGTCCGGTTGAACCGGGCGAAGCGGCGTGGCGGGCCGGCTGAAGCGGCGGGCGTCGCCGGTCACCCGTGACCGCGGCGAGGGCGTGCACGTTCGCATCGCGCGGAGGGCCACGCCGGGGTACCGGGCGGGACGGGCCGGACTCGCGCGGATCGGGCGCCTTCGACGGGCGCTCTCCGGCGCCCGGTTGCCACACCCGGGCAACGGGGCGAGACGTGCCGGCCGTACTCCGAGCCGTGGCCGGTACGGCGGATGGTGGGACCGTGCGAGACGCGCGGAGCGGTAGCTCTCGCGGGCGGCGGGACGGCTACGGCCTCGGTCTCGCGCGGTCGATGACGGACTCGCACTCGGGGCCGATCCGGCCCGATCGTCGTTCGCTTCGAAACGGCGGTCGGGGCTCCGCAGACGCACTCGCGGAGCCCCGAAACACCCGGTCGGGGAGGAGGTGCCGAGACCGGGGGATGGTGGGTCAGCCGTGGTGGCCGTCGCCGACCAGGCTCCCGGTGTGGTTGCCGGCCGCGAAGTCGTCGTGCTCGTCCTCACCGTCGACGTTGAGGCAGACGTTTCCGAACGTCGGGTTGAAGGCGGCGAGGCCGTTGACCGTGTTCCCGCAAATGTTGATCGGGATGTGGAGCGGGACCTGCAGGTTGTTGCCGGACAACACGCCGGGGGAGTTCACGGCGGCGCCGTCGGCCTCGGCGGCGGCGCTCGCGCCACCCGCGCCCGCCATGACCAGGGCGGCGGTGCCGGCGGCCAGCACGGTGGCCTTCTTGAACGAGTTCACTGGTGTCTCTCCGTATCGACGTTCACGGCGCCGGATGCGGCGCTCGTGCAATGCAACGAGGCGAATCGCTCCGGGCAACCGGTCGGTGTCGACATTCACCCGAACGCCGGTCGGCGACGGGCGCGGGGAGGGCGATGGCCACGACCTCGTGCTCGACGTTCGGGACCCGGCGGTGTCCGCCAATCACGAGCGTTTCCGGCTCACCGCCGGACCCGAGGGCGCGAGCTGCGCCGATCCGGGCTTCGGCCGATCTCGTGCCGGACGTCCGCGACCTGGCTGCGTGCCACCTGGGCGGCACCTCGATGGCCCGGCTCGTCGCGGCCGGGTTGGTGGTCGAGTCCACGCCGGGCGCGGCGGCCGTATTGGACCGGGCGCTGGGTACGGAACTGCTCCCGTTCGCCCACGAGGACTGCCGAGCGGAAGGCACCCGCGGTCCGCTCGGCCGGTGTCGATCGGCCGTGCGGACCGCGGGTGTGGCGACCACCTCGTCAGGAGGTCGCCGCGGCGCCCGAAGGCGGGCCGGGTGCGGTGCTCTGGTGCGCCGCGAAGTAGCGGACCAGGTCCGGGTCGAGCGGCGCCACCTCGGTACGCACGCCGCCCGCCCGCAACGAGGCGGTGGCGGCGACACCCGCCGCCACCGCCTGTCGCGCGGCGATCGGCGAGGTACGGGTGGGTCCGCCGTGGACCGCGAAGCGCAGGAACTCGGTGACCAGGGCCGGGTCCGCGCCGCCGTGCAGGCCGCCGCCGGGCACGTACTCACTGCGGTCGGCGTCGGCCCGGTAGCCGGAGCGGCGCAGGTTCCACAACTTGATCGACGGGTGGTCGTCCTCCAGGCCGTCGCCGAAGTTCTCCATCCGGCCCTCGTCGCCGATCACCGTGTAGTTGCGCCAGTAGTCCGGCGTGAAGTGGCACTGCTGATAGCTGGCCAGGACACCGTTGTCGAGTCGGGTGAGCATCAGGCTGATGTCCTCCACGTCCACGATCGGATTGAGCCCGGTCATCGCCGTCGGCGGCCACACCTGGGGGGCGAACCCGTCCCGCGCCCGGGCCTCCTCCTCGACCCGGGTCGCCGGATCCCGGCCGGCGGCGGCGAGCACGGGCTCGCGCCGGGGGTTGCCGCCGTACAGCGCCAGGTCGCCCATCGCGACCACGTCGTGCGCATAGCCGCCGGCCAACCAGTGGATCACGTCCAGGTCGTGCGCGCCCTTCTGGAGCAACAGGCCGGTGGTGCGGGCGCGTTCGGCGTGCCAGTCCTTGAAGTAGAAGTCGCCGCCGTGCCCGACGAAGTGCCGGCACCACACCGACCGGACCCGGCCGATCGCGCCCTCGTCGATCAACTCGCGCATCCGCCGCAACATCGGCAGGTGACGCAGGTTGTGCCCGACGTACAACCTGGTTCCGCTCTCGTGCGCGGCGCGCAGCAGGCGGTCGCAGTCGGGCACCGTGATGGCCAGTGGCTTCTCCACGAACACCGGCACCCCGGCGGTCAGGAAGGACAGCGCGGGCTCGACGTGTCGATCATCCGGGGTCAGCACGAAGACGGCGTCGAGACGGTCGTCGAGCATGCGTCGATGGTCGGTGTGCACGGCGACGTCCGGGCCGAACAGGGCGACGGCGTCGGCCCGGCCGCGCACGGCGGGGTCGGCGCAGGAGACCACCCGGGCCCGGCCCGGCCGGTTCGCCTCGACGGCCAGACCGGCGCGCTGTCCGACCCCGACCACGCCCACGCGTAGCTCGCTCATCGCGTCAGTGCCCCAGCGTGGCGCGCAGTGCCGGCTGGAGCAGGTCCCCGTGCGCGCGGGCCATGTCGTCGCACAGGTCCCAGATGCGCTCGACGGGCAACGCGGCGGCGGTGGCCGGGTCGGCCATCGCCGCGTGCCGGATATGCCGGGGGTCGTCCTCCAGCGCGGCGCGTACGACCAGGTCGTTCACGCTCAGGTAGGCGCGGTTGAGCGCTGCGCACTGCGCGGGCAGTGCCCCCACCCGGGTGGGCTGCACGCCCAACGCGTCCACCAGGCACGGTACTTCGACGATGCCGTCGGCGGGCAGGTTGTCGATCAACCCGTGGTTGGGCACATTGCCGTAGACGGTGCGCGGGGTCCCCGTGACGATGCTGTGGATGATCTGCGGCGCGTACTCCATCGTGGACTCCACCGGGACCGGGTCCCCCGCGGCCAGCGCGCGGCGGGTCTCCTCGTAGGCGGCCATG
The DNA here is from genome assembly GCF_044765325.1 of Embleya sp. NPDC127516. NCBI lineage: Bacteria > Bacillati > Actinomycetota > Actinomycetes > Kitasatosporales > Streptomycetaceae > Embleya > Embleya sp. NPDC127516. Next base: position 78,590 of record NZ_JBIWJT010000024.1, read on the forward strand.
TTCTCGTCGACGATGCCGAGATAGGCGCCGACCGGCAGCCGGAGCCGGGCGATCTCACTGTCGTGGCCCAGGTACCAGGGCACGTACTCGCTGGAGTGCTCGCTGGTCTCGGTCGGGTAGTAGCCCAGCCGGCGATACATGTCCACCCGTACCCGGCGCCGCAGTTCGGCGTCCTCGGCGATGAGCGCGTCCAACTTCGGGTACAGGTCGGTGCCGTTGTGCTCGAAGCGCAGCACCCAGGCCTGGTGGTTGACGCCGGCGGCGCGGTAGTCGACCTCCTCGTAGGGGATCCCGACCAGTTCCGCCAGGCCCTGCATGGTCCAGTAGACCGAGTGGCACAGCCCCACCACCCGGGTCAGGCCGGTGGCCCGGGTGAGGTATCCCACGTTCATCGCCATCGGGTTGGTGTAGTTCAGCAACCACGCGTCCGGGCAGATCTCGGCGATGTCCTCGCCGAGGGCCCGCAACACCGGGAAGGTGCGCAGCGCGCGGAAGATGCCGCCGATGCCGAGCGTGTCGCCGATGGTCTGGCGCAGACCGTATTCGGCGGGCACCTCGAAGTCGGTCCGGGTGGCCGCACGCATGCCGACCTGGACGATATTGATCACGAAGTGGGCACCGGCGAGTGCCTCGCGGCGATCGATGTGCGTGCTGACCACCGGGTCCGCGCCGCGATCCTTCGCGATCAGGCGGGCCGCGCCCTGTGCGGTGGCCAGCCGCTCCGGGTCGATGTCGTGCAGCGCGATGTGCGCCTGCCGCAACTCCGGGAAGGCGAAGAGGTCGGCCAGCAACCCCTGGGTGAACACGACGCTGCCGGCGCCGACGAAGACGATCTTGGTGCGGGTCATCACTGGTTCTTTCGGTTGCGGGCGAGGGCTGCGACAGCCTCGTCCCAGGTGGGTTGGGCCGGCGTGCCGCCGTGCGCCCGGGTGGACAACGCGCCGCACGCGGCGGCGAGTTCGAGTGCTCGGCCGGGCGACTCGCCGGCGAGCAGGGCGGCGAGGTACCCGGCGTCGAAGCTGTCGCCGGCGCCGACCGTGTCCAGCGGTCGCGCCGGGATGCCCCGGGTGCGCAGTACGGTGCGACCGTCGTGCGCGAAGGCGCCCTCGCCGCCGTTCTTGACCACCACCAACGGGCCCCGGGCGGCCAGCCGTTCGGCCGCCGCCTCCGGGGTGCCGGTGGGCATCCGGGCCAGCGCCAGGGCCTCCTGCGCGTTGGGCAACAGGACGTCGACGGCGGGCAGTACGGCGGCCAGGCCGGTGGGATCCCAGCGCCCGGAGGGGTCGTCGTTGGTGTCCAGGGACGTGCCCGCGCCGTGTGCGCGGGCGGTGCGCAGCAGGTCGGGCAGTGCCTTCGCGAGTCCGGGCATCAGGAAGTAGGACGCCGCGTGCACGTGCCTGCTGCGGGTGAGCAACTCCTCGGGAACGTCCTCGGGTCCGGTGGCGTCCAGGGTGCCGGCCGCGGTGAGGATCGCGCGGTCGCCGTCGGCCCGGGTGAGCACCGTGGTCAGCGGCGTGCACAGGTTCGGGTCGACGCGCAGTGCCGCGGTGTCCACGCCCCGGTCGGTCAGGGCGGCGCGGACGAAGCGTCCGGCCTCGTCGTCGCCGACGCGGCCGGCGATCGCGACGCGCAGCCCGAGTCGGGCCGCTCCGCAGGCGGTGATCGCGGCGGAGCCGCCGAGGGTGAGCAGGCCGGTGGGGACGAGTTGTTCGCGTTGACCGAAGGCCAACGGCTCGTCGAGGGGACCGAGGACGACATCGGGATTGGCGTCACCGATGACGAGCAGGTCGAAGGTGTGCGGCATCGAACTTCCTGGGTGCGAATGATGCGGACGGCACGGACGGTGCGCGAGGTGGGGCGGGATGCCGGGGGTGTGTCCCCGGGAGGGTCGAACTCCCGGGACACCGCTAACCCTTGAGCCCGCTGGAGGTGATGGACTGGATGAACGCCTTCTGCGCGCCGAGGAAGGCCAGCAGCACCGGAAGCACGGTGATCACGTTGCCCGCCATGACGGCGGCCCACTGGGTGTGGTGCTGCCCCTGGAAAGTGGTCAGGCCCAGTTGCAGGGTGTACTGGGTGTCGTGGTTGATCGCGATCAACGGCCAGGTCAGGTCGTTCCAGGTGGTCAGGAAGGTGAGCACGGCGACGGTGCTCAGCGCGGGTCGGGACAGCGGCAGCACGATCAGGATCAGCACCCGCAGCCTGGAGCAGCCGTCGATCCAGGCGGCCTCCTCCAGTTCCCGGGGCAGGGACAGGAAGAACTGACGCAGCAGGAACACCGCGAACGGCGTCACCAGCGAGGGGATGATCAGCGCGCCCAGCGTGTCGATCAGCCCCAACCGCTTCATGATCAGGAACGTCGGGATCATGGTGAGCTGGAACGGGATCGCCATGGTGGCCAGCATCGCCACCATCAGCACCCGCGAACCGGCGAACCGCATCCGGGCGAACGCGTAGCCGCCCAACGCCCCGAACAGCAGGTTGGAGGCGACCGCGACCGCCGAGACGATCAGCGAATTCATGAACCAGCGCGGGAACATCGCGTTGCCCAGGACGTAGCGGTAGCCGCCGAGGTGAATTCCCGAGGGCCACAACGCGGGTGGGAACCGGTTGATCTCCGCGTTGGTCATCACCGAACTGAGCACGAGCCAGACCAACGGCAGCGCGAACAGCAGGGACAACGGTGCGAGCAGCAGATGCCAGGGGCTGAACGGCAACAACCGGCGCCGGCGCGGCTCCGGGCGCGACCGGTCCTGCGGGCGGGCCGCCTCGATCGCTGCGGCGGTGGTCACGGTCACTGGGCGGCCCCCTCGACGACGGCACCGGGCTTGCGAGCGCGCACGAACCGCGTGCCCAGCCCGATGACCAGCAGGGCCGCGGCGAGCACGTAGGCCGCCGCCGCGCCGTACCCGGCGGTGAAGTTCTTGAACGCCTGCTCCCAGATGAAGTAGACGATGACGGTGGTGGACCCCAACGGCCCGCCCTTGGTGGTCACATAGACCAGGTCGAAGACCTGGAGCGCGTTGATCGTCTGCCACAACAACAGGAAGACGGTGACCGGCGTGAGCGTCGGCATCACCACGTGACGCAGCAGTTGCCATCGCCCGGCGCCGTCGAGGCGAGCCGCCTCCAGCAATGACGGCGGCACGTCCTGGAGCGCCGCGAGATAGATCACCACGCAAAAGCCGGTGCCGCTCCACACCGAGATCGCCACCAGGACGAGCAACGCCTGACCGGGGTCGGTGAGGAATCCCTGCCGACCGATGCCCAGCGCGTGCAGAATCGAGTTGGCCGCGCCGAACTCCGGATCCAGGATGAAGGAGAACAACACGCCCTGAGCCGTGGCCGAGATGACGAACGGCACGAAGATGAGCGTGCGGTACAGCCCGACCAGGCGGATCCTGCGGTTCAACACCAGGGCCAGGAACAGCCCGAAGGCCATGCTCAGCGGCACGTACAACGCGGTGTACAGCAGGGTGTTGCGGACGGCTTGGCCGAAGTGCGGGTCCTGGGTCAGCGCGTCGTAGTTGTCCAGGCCGACCCATCGGCTGGGCGTCACCAGGTCGTCGGCCCGGAAGGACAGCAGCAGCGACCACACGAAGGGCAACACGCTCAGGCCCAGGATGACCACGACGGCCGGAAGGATGTACGCCCAGGCGGTCGCCGATTCGCGCCGGCGTCTGCGGCGCAGGGTGCGGCGTTGTCGATCGTGGTCCGACAGCGTGAGTGGAGCGGGCAGTGATGACATGGGGGCTCCTCAACGCGGTATGACGAGGGCGGCCTTGGCCGCGGCGGCGCAGCGGTTCAACGCCCGGGTCGGACTGCTCTTGCCGAGCAGCACGGAGACGATGGCCTCGCCGAGCGCCATCGAGATCTGCGGATAGGCCGGATGCACCGGGCGCACGCGCGCGGTCTCCAGGGCGTGGGTGAACACCTCCAGGCCGTTGGTCTCGGCGGCGTGCGCGCGCCACTCGGGCTTGGCCTCGCAGGCTCGGCCCAGCGGCAGGCTGCCGACCGTCAGGGCCCATTCGATGTCCTGGTCGGGCTGCGCCAGCCAGGACACGAATGTGCGGGCGGCGCGTACCCGGGCGCTGCCGTTGTCGAAGACCGTCCAGGTGTCCGGACCGCAGATGGTCATCGGCCGGCCGCTGTAGGTCGGCAGCGGCACCACGTGGTAGTCGATCTCCGCCTGGGTGATGTCCGGGATCTGCCACGGGCCGGTCAGCACCATGCCCATCCGCCCGGACGCGAAGACCTGGTACATCTGCTCGCTGCCGGGCTTGGGGTCGATGTAGACGCTCTTGGCCCGCGCGAGTGCCTCCACGGTCTCCAGCGCGCGCACCCCGACGTCCTTGAAGCCGATGGTGCGGCCGTCCTCGGCGACCACGTCGCCGCCCAGGTCCCACACCATCGGCCACAGCCGCCACACGGTATCCTCGTCGCCCACCCCCGGCCAGCCGGTGCCGAAGACGCCGCGCTGCGCGTCGGTCAGCCGCTGTGCCGTGGCCAGGAAGTCCGTCCAGGTCCAACCCGCCTGTGGCAGCGGGATCCCGGCCTCTTCGAAGAGCCGCTTGTTGCAGATCACGGCCAACGCGTCGAGCACGGCGGGCGAGGCCCGTACCCTGCCGTTGATCGTGACGGCCTGCCGGGACGGATCCCAGTAGTCCTCCCATGGCGTGGGGGCCGCGTGCACCGTCTCGCTCAGGTCGACCACCTTCGGGCTGCGGGCGACGCCGGCCAGGTCGGATCCGAAGATGTAGGCGATGTCCGGGTAGGAGCCGGACGCGAGCGCGGCGGTGATCTTCTGGAGCATCGCGTCGGACAGGACACCGCCGCCGAGGTCGACTCGGATCGCCGACTGCACCCGGTGGAACTTCTCCACCAGGGCCTCGATGCCCTCGCGGCCGGTGTCGGTCTGTCCGTGCCACATCTCGATCGTGACGCGCCCGTCGGCACCCACGCCGTCGTCGGTGCCGCCGCACGCGGACAGCGTCGCGGCGACCGCGACACCGGCGCCGGCGCGCAGCACGTCGCGACGGGAGAGACCGGCGGGATGCTGTCGGCCGAAAACCACTGGACCTCCAGGGAGACTTCGAACGCGCGGGCGGGGCCGGGTGCGCGAGGGCGCACCGAGCCGGGGATCCGCCACACACGCCGGGACGGGGACGGGCGGAGGAAGGGCCACACACAGGCGATCACCGGGCGCGAGTGGGCGGGCCCGGGGACGACGCGCGGGGGGCGTGCGCGTCCCCGGGCCCGTCGCGGGGGCACGGGTCGGCGGGCGAAGTGGCGGGGAGGGACACACCGGGCGCGACACGGGCCGCGCACGCGGCCCGGTGCCGGATGCCGACGGACCGGATCCCGACGGGCCCGGGCACCGGGCCGCGCGAAGGGGGATCAGCAGGTCTTGCGCACGTACTTGCTGTCGCCGATCGGGCTGACGCCGACGTCGCGGCGGACCACGCTGAGCTTGTTGCCCCACTTCGAGCAGGCGTTGGACAAGCCCTTGGCGGTGTACTCGATCACGATCACGTTGTTGCCGAAGTACTTAGTGTAGTCATCGCATTCGTTCCACTCGCCGCACTCCTCGGCGACGGCGAAGTCGAGCCCGAGGGCGGTGCGATCCGCGGCCAACTCGGAGGTGTTCTTCTGCGCGATCGCCAGGCCGCGCCGGTGCGCGTGGGCGGAGAGCAGGGCGATGTAGTCCTTGGCGTTCCGGTCGGTGAGCAGGTCCTCGGAGCGGGTGTAGCTGTCGTAGTTGTCCGGCTCGACGGCCTGGAAGCCCTTGTTCGCGCACTCGTCGATCTGCGCGTTGATCTTCGCGGCGATGTCGGTGCGTTTGGCGGCGGTGCGCAGGTCGAGCAGGGCTTCCTTCCACACGCCGTCGTAGACGATCGAGCCGTCGGCCCGCCGCAACAGCAGGTCCGCGCGCCAGTCGCCTTCGGCGTTCGGCTGGGCCTGGAAGGCGTTGACGTAACAGATGTTGTAGAGCCCGGGCGCGGGAGCGGCGCCGTGATCGCGGGTGACCACCTTGACTCCGGCGGGCGGCGTGTAGGCGCCGCCGATCTGGTAGTCGAAGTTCGCGTGTGTCGGGGGCACCGTGACGGCGCCGGCCTTCGCGTTCGTGCTGCTGCCGGTGTCCGCGCCCGCTTCGGTACTCGCGTTGGCGGACGTCGAGAGGAACAGGGTGCCCGCGAGCGCCGCGCTGGTCGCCGTCATCGCGGCGACGCGTCGGGCCGATCCACGCGAGAGGAAGGTGTTCATCATCGAACTCCAGATGCGGAGGATACGTCCCCGCCTCGGATGTCCACGGGCATCCTGGCGACTTTGTCCGGGCTTGCGGCTTAGCGCCGCCTACCGGCTGGGCGTACCTTTGACGCCGATTGCGCTGCTCTCGGCGTCGCAGCAGTAAATCGAGCAACATTCGTCATGTCAAGGGATTGTCTTTGCGCAGGACGCGCACGGGAGTTGCCGCGCGGGTGGCAGAATTCCGCCGGTCGGCTATCGATCGGGAAACCGTGACTGCGCGAATGCGCACGGATATGCTGCGCATATGCTGAGAACCGAGCGTCACGCGCGCATCCTCGAACATGTCAGTGCGATGGGAAGCGTGAGCGTCGAGGAACTGTCCGAAATATTGGCGGTCTCGGGAGCCACGGTGCGGCGCGACCTCCAGCACCTGGACGCGATGAGTCTGCTGCGCCGCACCCACGGCGGGGCGTCCGTGGGCAACATCGGCCTCGAGACGCCCATGCAGTACCGCAGCGAGCGCCGGCGGCCGGAGAAGGTGGCGATCGCCCAGGCCGCAGCCGCGCTGGTGCCGCCGAAGGCGGTGGTCGGCCTGACCGGGGGTTCCACCGCCACGGAGATCGCCCGGATCCTGGCCGAGCGCGGACCCGTCACCATCGTCACCAACGCGGTGAACATCGCCGCGGAGATGGTCCTGCACAAGGACGTCACCCTCGTCGTGATCGGTGGCACCGCGCGCAACGAGAGCTACGAACTGGTCGGTCCGATCGCTGAGAAGACGCTCGCCGACTACTTCACCGACGTGACCTTCCTGGGCGTGGACGGCATCAGCGCCGCGCACGGCTGCACCACCCACGACCAGTTGGAGGCGGCCACCGACCGCGCCTTCACCGAGCGCAGCCAACGCACCATCGTGGTGGCGGACAGTTCGAAGATCGGGAAGGTGACGCTGGCCAGGATCTGCCCGCTCGCCCGGATCGGCCACCTGGTCACCGACAGCGACGCCCCGGAGGAGGAACTGGCGCGGATCGCCGAGGCGGGGGTCGCGGTCACGGTGGTGTGATCGGGGGTGTGACCCGGGCCCGCGCGACGGCACCGGCCGCGATCGTCCCGGTCACTTTCGCGCCGCTCGCTTCGGCGCCCCTCGCTTTCGCCCGGCTTGCTTCGGCGCCGCTCACCCTCGCCCCGCCCACGGTCGCGCCGGAGACGGCCCGGCGCCGGCCCGGGAGCGTGGCATGGCGGCGGTCAGCCGGCGTACGGCCGACACGGGCGGGTCTGTGCAACGGGCGTCACAGGTAGTCGTCCAGTCGGGCCAGGGCGAAGCCCTCTCGGGTGACCATGTCGATCACCCGGCGCAACATATCGGTCATATCGCCCTTCCACTCCTTGGGGCCGCGGAAGTGGGTCAGGATGATGTCGCCCGGCTTGAACACGTGGTCGTAGCGATACTCCATCCGGTCCGGGAACGCCTCCTGGTTCCACAGCGGGAAGGCGACGATCCCGCACGATCGCGCGGCGTGCAGGGTGTCCTCGTCGAACTCGCCGTAGGGCGGCCGGAACAGCCTGGGGGTGCTGCCGATCTCCCGGGTCAACTCGTCCTGTTGGCGGCAGATCTCGTTGCGCTGGCCCTGGTAGCCCAGCGTGCGCAGATCCGGATGGTTCACGGTGTGGTTGTTCACCGCCACGCCCTGCTCGTGCAGTCCGCGGAAGTAGCCGTAGTCCGAGCGCGCCAGGTACCCGCTGACGAACGCGCTGAAGGGCACCCGCAGTTCGCGCGTCATCCGGGCGAAGTCCGGATCCTTCTCCGCGCCGTCGTCGATGGTGAGGAAGACGACCCGGTCCTGGGTGGGCACCCGGTGCACCACCGCGGGCAGGTCGCCGTGCAGCACGACGCCGGGCCCGGACCGCAGCGCCGGGCGAGTGGCCGGCGGCGCGGGAGCGGCGATCGGGACGGAGGCCAGGCCCCACTTCTTCGCGGCGGCGGTCACCGCGGCGCGCTCCCGGCGGGTGGTGGCCTCGTCCGGCAGTGCGGCCCGCGCGGCCTGCCCCGGCGCCTCGGGCGCCGCCTTGTCCGGCGGCTCGCGGTCCGGAGCGACCCGGTCGAGTGCCACCGGTCGCGGTACCGCCGGACCCGCCTTGTCCACCCGCGCGGAGTCGGTGTCCGCGCACGCCGACGCGGCGAGGCAGGCACACAGGCCCAGCGCGAGGGTCCAGCGCGGGAGAACTCGACGAACACGGGACGTCACCACATCAACACAGCCCATAGCGGCGTTCGATGCCCCATTTTGTCCTAATTTTAACCAGAACGTATTTTCGAGTCCGGCTCGCGGGTCGTCCCGGTCGCACGGGTCACCCGAACGCAGGAAGTGCCGGCCGCCCGGAGGAGCCGACTCGAACGAGTGTGCACCACCCCCGGCTCCCGCCTGCGTCGACGCACCGGGACGCCGTGCCCGCCCTCGAACACCGGTCGGGAAGAATGGGCGCGTACGCACGGCGTACGCATGATCGAAACGCAACCGGGAGTCGAGCCGAGGAGGCAGGCGTGGATGCCGAGAACGGGCAGTCCGCAGAGCAGGCGCAGCCGATCAAGCAGCGCAAGAACGGCCTGTACCGGGACGTCTCGGAGGAACTGGCCGCGAACATGCGCGCCGGTTGGGCGGACACCGGGCGCGAGGATCTCGCGCCGATCGAACAGGCACCCCACACCGCCCGGCGCCGGGCCGCGCTGTCGGTCCGGTTCCCGGGCGAACGCCTGGTGATTCCCGCGGGCAACCTCAAGACCCGCTCCAACGACACCGAATACCCCTTCCGGGCGTCGAGCGAGTACGCCTACCTGACCGGCGACCTGACCCAGGACGGCGTGCTGGTCCTGGAACCGGTCGCCGACGGCCACGACGCGGTGCTGTACCTGCTGCCCCGGTCCGACCGCGAGAACGGCGAGTTCTGGCTGGACGGCCAGGGCGAGCTGTGGGTCGGCCGGCGGCCCGGTCTGACCGAGGGCGAGGCGCTGTACGGGCTGCCCTGTCGGGACGTGCGTGCGGCCGCGACCGAGGTGGCGCGGGCGGGCGCCGACGTGCGGATCGTGCGCGGGCACGACGCGGGGCTGGAGAGCGCCCTGGGCGAGCGGCTCGACGCCGAGCGGGACGAGGAACTGCGTGTCTTCCTGGCCGAGCAGCGGCTGGTCAAGGACGAGTTCGAGATCCGCCAGCTCCAGGCCGCGGTGGACTCGACCGTACGCGGCTTCGAGGACGTGGTGCGGGTGCTGGATCGGGCCGAGGCGACCAGCGAGCGCTACCTCGAGGGCACGTTCTTCCTGCGCGCCCGGGTCGAGGGCAACGACGTCGGTTACGGCTCGATCTGCGCGGCCGGACCGCACGCGACCACGCTGCACTGGGTGCGCAACGACGGGGCCGTGCGCTCGGGCGACCTGCTTCTCCTGGACGCGGGCGTCGAGACGCACACGCTGTACACCGCGGACGTGACCCGGACGCTGCCGATCGCGGGCCGCTTCACCGAGTTGCAGCGGCGGATCTACGACGCGGTGCTCGCCGCGCAGGAGGCGGGCATCGCCGCGGTGCGCCCCGGCGCCAAGTACCGCGAGTTCCACGACGAGGCGCAGCGCGTGCTCGCCGAGCACCTGGTCGCCTGGGGCATCGTCGAGGGGCCGGTGGAGCGTGTGCTCGAACTCGGCCTGCAACGCCGGTGGACCCTGCACGGCACGGGCCACATGCTCGGCCTGGACGTGCACGACTGCGCGGTGGCGCGGACCGAGTCGTACGTGGACGGCGCGCTGGAGCCGGGGATGTGCCTGACGGTGGAGCCCGGGTTGTACTTCCAGGCCGACGACCTGACGGTCCCCCAGGAGTATCGCGGCATCGGGGTGCGGATCGAGGACGACATCCTGGTCACCGAGGACGGCAACCGGAACCTGTCGGCCGCGCTGCCGCGCGGCGCGGACGAGATCGAGTCGTGGATGGCGCGACTGCGCGCCTGACGCACCCGCCGGCGCCGGCGGCTGCCGCCCCCGTCCCGGTGACGGCGGCCTCCGGCGCCGGCGGGTCGCCGGTCGTCACCGACCGGTGGGGTTCTCGTTCCGGACGGCCGCGTGCGCCGCCGCGATCAGGGTCGGGCGATCGATCTCCAGATTGCGCAACACGCGGGCGGCCGTGCCGTGTTCGAGCTCGGCGACGGCGATCAGGACGTGCGCCGTGCGCAGTTTCCCGGGCCGCTCGGACTTGGCGATGGCGACGGCCCGTTGGAACACCTCGTTCGCGCTGCCGGAGGCGCGGTACGGTCCGCGCGGGGCGGGCGCGGGGGAGACGGCGGGGATCGAGTCGGTGTCGATGCCGACCGAACGCAGCGCCGCGGCATGGGATTCGGCCAGCACGCGGCGGACGTCCTCGACGGTGACGCCGGACGCGGCCAGGGCCGTGCGGGCGGAGTCGTCGGGGAGCGCGAGGGCGGCCAGGAGCAGGTGTTCGGGGCCGGGGGTGTCCTCGCCGAGCGCGCGGGCCTGCTCCTCGGCGCCGGTGAGGAGGCGCTTCATCGCGCCCATGTCGTGTATCGCGGCTCGAATGCCCATGGTGGATCTCCTTGCCGGTCCGGTGGATCTACCGGTCCTGTGGTGGCGTTCGTCGGGAGGGTGACAGGCGTTTGTGGGCGGCCTGGGCGCTCATGCCCAGGGCCTGACCGATGTGGTTCCAGGTCCAGCCCTGGGCGAGTGCGTGGTCCACCGCGGCTCGCTCCAGTGACGCGGCGAGGCCGCGCAGTGCGACCACGGCCGCGAACGCGTCCTCGGGATGCTCGGGCGAGGGGACGTCTTTGGCGTCGATCACGCATCAACTTTAGTTGATGAAGGATCGGCTCGTCAACAAAAGTTGATGACGGTGACGGCTCCCGTGCGCCGCGCCGCCCGGAGCGGTCAGGCGGTCACGGCCGCCGCGGTGGCGAGCAGTTCCTCCAGCGTGCCGGGGAAGTCGCGGAGCAGGCTCGTCGCCACGACCCAGGCGTCCACGTCCTCGCGCAACCGCCGGCGCACCGTGTCGCGGGCGAATTCACGGCACACGATCAGGGCGTATGCGGCCGGCCGGGCCCCGGCCAGGATCTCCGCCCGGGTGAGCATCCCGTCACGCAGGAGGTCGCCCAGTTCCCGGATCGGGAACTCGCGCACGGGAGGGTCGGCGACCAGCGCCCGGGCGACGGCGGGGGACTGCACCCACCCGTAGGAGAAGAAATGCGGATGGCGCCGGACGAGGGTGTGGAGCAGGGCTTCGGGGCAGTCCGGGTGGTAGGCCGCGAGGGCAGCCGCCGGATCGGGGATCCGGTCGGCACCGGGATCCTCGGCCAGGCGGCGCCACAGCGCGGCGGGGACCCGGCGGGGCAGCGCGCGCAGGGGTTCGGGCGACGGCCAGGTCTCCAGGTCCGCCGGCGACGCGCGACCCTCGATGCGGTAGCGGGTACGGCCCCGCCGAGGATCGACGGACCAGATGCCCTCGTCGGTCCGGGCGAGTGCCTTGACTACCTCGGCGGAAAGCTCGTCCTCCACCTCCGCGAGCGCCTGGATCGCGTCGCGGCGGGCCGTGATCCGGCGGGCGATCCCGAGCGGGAGCTCGCCGGGCCACCGGCGGGCGAGCGCGACCGCCACCGCCGGGGCGAGACCGTGTCGGCCGGCGCCGAACGCGTGCAGGTCGTCCGGGTCCAGCGCGGAGACGACCTCGGCCGCCGGGCCCGGTTCGGCGCGGGTCAGCAGGAGCGACAACGGGCTTGTCGGGTACCGGAGCGGGCCGGGCGGCGCGGTGGGCGGCCCTGCGGTCCGGCCCGGGTCCGCGGCCGGCGCGGGAGTGCCGGCCGAGTACTCGACGTGGCGCAACAGTTCGTGGACCGTCCCGGGAAATTCCGGTCCCGTGCGGGCCAACCGCAGCCAGCCCGGGACATCGTTCGGCAGCAGCGGGCGGAGCGCCGTCACGAGCGGGTCGAACGCGGCGGCCCCGGCGGAGCGCGCGTCGAACGCGTCGATGGCGCGCAGGACGTCCCAGGCGGGCCGGCCCGCGCTCAGGAACTCCTCGGGCGTCGTCACACCCGCCAGCAGGGCCTGTTCGAGCGGGCGATGGTTGTGGTTCGCGGCGGCGTCCAGCACGGCCACCACCGACGGCGGGCAGCCCTCGGTGCCGGCCAGGGCCGCGGCCACCTCGGGCGTGAACGGCTCCCGCCGATGCGCCCGCGCGAGCGTGTCCCAGTCCGGCGGCGTGTCCGAGGTCGCGAGCACGTGCCGGGCCTCGCCGCGCCGCAAGCCGCCGGCTCGCAGCAGCGTGACGAGTTCGCGCTCGTCCGGTCCGGCGCACGCGCCGACCTCCAGCAACATCAACCCCTCGGGCGCGTCGAGTGCCGCGCGCACGATCGGCGCCACCACCTTGGTGCGATACCGGCCGACGGACAGCGCGGCGTGCACGGCCTCCGGCCCTTCGGCCCGCCACAGTCCGGCGAACGCCCGCAGCCGGGCCCGTTCGACATGGGGTCGGTTGGCGAGCCTGCCCAGGACGGTCAGCGCGTGCCGGAGCAGTCGGCCGTCACGCGCGTACACCAGGGCCAGCGCGTGCGTGCGGGTGCGGGTGGTGCGCAACGTCTCGCGCAGTTCGGGATCCAGGGCACGGCCGAGGATCCGGCGGCGGATGCGGGTGTCGGCGCGGGGATTGAGGAAGACGTGCCGATCGATCTCGGGATCGTCGAGCGCGACCAGCCGATCCAGGACCGAGCGAGGCAGCCGGTCGTATCGGGCGAGCGCGATGTGTACGGCCCGATCACCGTCGGTCAGCGCGTGGTCGACCACCTCGGGCACGTCGGACAACAGGGCCGCCAACCGGCCGCGCCCGCTGGGATCGCAGCGCGCCACGAGCTGCACGACCAGGCTCGGATCGGCGTGCCTCCACAACATCGAGATCGCCCTGCTCACCGCTGCCCCGTTCCGTCCCGTACCGCCCCGTCGCGTGTGCGCCCCGCCGCCCGACGCCTGTCTGGACCGGCGCCCGGCGACGCGCGGGGTCGTCGTCCGGCGGGCCAGTCTGGCATCGAACGCCGGGCGCGCCGGCGGCCGGCCGGGGGCCACCGAGCCGGCCCCGGACGTCGTGGCGTGCGCCTCGCACCGTGTGGCACGTGCCGGCGGGGTATCGTCGTGGCACGGTGTCGGGGGTGACGGACGGGGTCCGAGGTGTCGATCCGGGTGTTGATCGCCGACGATCAGGCCTTGTTGCGAGGCAGCTTCGCGATGCTCGTGGACACCGCGCCGGGACTGGCGACGGTCGGCGAGGCGGCCACCGGCGTCGAGGCGGTCGAACTGGCCCGGCGCGAACGCCCGGACGTGGTCCTGATGGATGTCCGGATGCCCGAGATGGACGGCGTGGAGGCGACCCGGCGAATCTGCGGACCCGAGGGCGTACCCGGCACCCGGGTGCTCATCCTGACCATGTTCGACCTGGACGCCTACGTGTATCCGGCCCTGCGCGCGGGCGCGAGCGGGTTCCTGCTCAAGGACACCCGCCCGGCCGAACTGCTCACCGCGATCGGCGTGATCGCGGCCGGCGAGGCGCTCCTGGCGCCGACCGTGACACGACGGCTGATCGCCGGCTACGGGCCGACCGCCCCGAGCGGGGAACCGGCGTCGCCGCCGGGCGAGTTGGTCGGGTTGACCGACCGCGAACGCGAGGTGCTGGTGCTGGTCGGCCGAGGGTTGTCCAACGCCGAGATCGGCGCGCGCCTGCGGGTCGGCCTGCCGACGGTCAAGTCGCACGTGAGCCGCCTCCTGGACAAGCTCGGCGCCCGCGACCGCGTGCAGTTGGTGATCGCCTGCTACGACACCGGCCTGGCCGCTCCCGCCCGCCCGGGCGCCGGATCCTGGCGGTAGGGCAACACGGCGACCACGCGGAAGCCACCCCCGGCGCGCGGACCGGCGGTGAGCGTGCCGCCGTGCAGCGCCACCCGTTCGCGCATCCCGACGAGCCCGTAGCCGTGCGGTCCGGCCGCGGTGCCGGGACCATCGTCGCTCACCTCGATCCGCACCCGCCGGCCGTCCGCCTCGACCGAGACCTCGCAACGGGCGGCCGGGGCGTGCCGGGTCACGTTCGTCAGCGCCTCCTGGACAATGCGAAACGTGGACAGGCCGACACCCTGGGGGAGCTCGCGCACGTTCGCGACCCGCAGGGTGACCCGTACGCCCATCCGCGTCGCACGTTCGACCAGTGCCCCCAACTCGGCGACGCCGGGAGCCGGTCGTGACCCGGCCTCCTCCTCGGCGCGCAGCACACCGAGCATCCGGCGCAGATCGGTCAACGCCTCGCGGCTGGTGGCCTCGATCACCCGCAGCGCCTCGACCGCCTCCCCGGGACGACTCTCGGCCACGTGGCCCGAGATCGACGCCTTGACCGCGATCACCCCCATCGTGTGCCCGACCACGTCGTGCAACTCGCGTGCGATGCGCAACCGTTCGTCGGCCGCCGCGCGCTCGGCCGATTCCCGGGCGGTGCGTGCCGCGAACTCGCGGCGGGCGCGTACCGCCCGGCCGATCGTCCACGCGCCGCCCAGCGCGCCGGTCGCGGCCATGGCCGGCGCCGGATCGATTCGCCACGCGTACGCGGGCCCGAACGCGGCCAGCGCGAACAGCGAGCCCGCGCCGAGCGCCGCGATGGTCGGCGTGGGCAGGCGGCGGCGGTGAAGGGAGAGCGCGACCGGGTACAGCGCGAAGGCGGCGGCGACGAACAACGTGCGTGCGGCGCCCACGACTTCCGCCGCGACACACGCGGCGAGCACCACGGCGAACACCGGCCCCGGCCATCGGCGCCGGACCGCGATCGGAGCCCCGATCCCCAGGGCGAACAATCCGCGTGCCCACCACGGCAGATGACGTCCGTGTCCGCCCGACCACGCGGCGAGCGTGAACCCCACGGCGGCCGCGCCGTCCAGCGCGAACAACCACCGTCGGGTCAGCCGTCGGGTCACCGCCGAGCGCAGGCCGAACTCGTTCACACCCCGACCCTACGGAGCGCGACCGCGGCCCGCCTCATCCCCCGGGATGTCAGTCGGCCGCCCGATGTGCCAAGGCCCCCGGGAACCCGAGGGTGATCCGCATGATCGAAGTGGAAGACCTGACCAAGCGATACGGGCGGGTCGCCGCCGTCGACGCGCTGTCCTTCGTGGTGCGTCCCGGTGTGGTGACCGGATTCCTCGGCCCCAACGGCGCCGGCAAGTCCACCACCCTGCGGCTGATCCTCGGCCTGGCCGCGCCCACGCACGGCACCGCCCGGATCAACGGCCGCGCCTACGCCGAACTGCCGCGCCCGATGCGCGAGGTGGGTGTGCTGCTCGACGCGGACACCGCGCACGCCGGACGGACCGCGGTCGACCACCTGCGCTGGCTGGCCCGCAGCAACGCCCTTTCGCGCCGCAACGTCGACGCGGCGTTGGAACAGGTCGGTCTGGCCGCGGTCGGTCGCACCCGGGTCGGCGGATTCTCGCTGGGCATGCGCCGGCGACTGGGACTGGCCGCGGCGCTGCTCGGCGATCCCGGCGTCTTGATCCTGGACGAGCCGACCAACGGCCTGGATCCGGACGGCATCCGCCGACTCCGCGACCGGATCCGCGCCCTGGCCGGCGAGGGCCGCACGGTCTTCGTCTCCAGCCACCTGATGAGCGAGATGGAACTGACCGCCGATCGCCTGATCGTGATCGCCGAAGGGCGTCTGATCGCCGACACCTCCGTGCGCGAGCTCACCGATCGTTTCGCCCGGGGTGTACTGGTGCGTTCGCCGCGCGCGGGCGAACTGGCCTCGGCCGCGGTGTCCGCGGGCGCGACGGTGGCGTCGGAGCCGGACGGCCGCCTCCTGGTGCGCGGGCTCGAACCGCACGACATCGGCGACCTCGCCGCGACCCGCGGCATCCCGGTGTGGGAAATCCGCGCGCGAACCGCCTCGCTGGAGGAGGCGTACGTCGAACTGACGGCGGGCCGCCTCGAATTCGTGTCGACGGAGCCGGCGCGATGACCGACGTGCTCGCCGCGGAATGGCTCAAGCTGCGCACCGTGCGCTCCACGTACATCGTCCTGGCCGCGCTCGCCGTCGCCATGGCCGGCACCTGCGCACTCGCCGCGTACGGCGCGCACACCTGGGACGGGTTGTCGGCGACGGACCGCGCGCACTTTTCCATGTCGCCCCTGGAACCGCTCTTCCTGACCGTCGCCGAGATGAGTATGGCCGTGCTCGGCGCGCTGACGATCACCTCCGAGTACGCCGGCGGCATGATCCGGGACACGCTGGTCGCGGTGCCCAGGCGCGGACGCGTGGTGTGGGCGAAGGCGGCGGTCGTCGGCACGTTCGCCCTGGCGCTGGGATCGGTCTGCGTGTTCGCCACGTCCTACCTGACCCGGGCCGTGGTCGGGGACCGGCCGATCCCCGCCTACACCGACGCGGGTGCTCCCACGACCGGTCTGCTGATCACGCAGAGCCTGGCGATCACGGTGGCCGCGCTGGTGGGATACGGGCTGGGCGCGGTGCTGCGGTCCACGGCGGGCACGATCAGCGCCGTGGCCGGTCTCCTGTACGTCGTTCCGATGGTCGCGCACAACCTGCCCGCGCCCTGGGACGCACGGGCCGGCTCGTTCGCTCTCGACAGCCTTCCGGGTCAATTGGCGGGCACCGGCAACCCCTATTCCATCTACGGCACGACCCTGCCGCCGATCGCCGCCGCCGCGGTGATGGGTGCCTACGCGGTCGTGCCGCCGACCGTGGCCGCGATCCGGATCCGCCGCCGGGACCTGTGATCGAGGCGCTGATCGGGCGCGCGGAGCCGGTGCCCCGAACCCGCCCGAGGGCCTGCGCACGTCCCGGTCATTCGCGGCGCCCCAGGGCCCTGGCGCGGGTGTAGCCGCGGGCCGCGAGGAGCGCGCCGGCGGCGGTGAGCACGGAGTAGGCGAGGAGCGCCGGCGCGAAGCCACCCGGGAGCCACGGGAGCAGCCCGCGCTCGTCGTCGCCGAAGAGAAGTCGGACCAACCCCTGTCCGAAGGCCACCATCACGACCATGCCCAGGATCTGTCGAACGTCATGTCTCATGGACTCCCTCCTTCAACGTCCCGCGTTACGAACGTATCAGCGAGATGGCCGAAATCTGCCTTTGCAAGCAGCAATAGTTACGTTTCGTCACACAAAGCGCACGCTAGAATGAGCACCATGCGTGACGAAAAAGGGTCGGGGTGTCGGATGTGCGGCGCCGACATCGCCGGGTCGCACCGCGGTCGTCCCGCCCTGTACTGCTCCCGGAGTTGCCAGGCCCGGGCGTATCGTCGACGCAAGCAGCCACCCGTCGCGACCGCGCCGACGGAGGCCCGGCCCAGGGACGTCCGGGCCCGGCAACGGCGCCGGATCGCCGAGGCGGTGTGGCGGATCGCCGCCGAACAGGGCCTGGACGCGGCGAGCATGCGCCGGATCGCGACGGAGGCCGGCGTGTCCCTGCGGCTGGTCCAGTACCACTTCGCCGGCAAGCACACCCTCCTGGTCGACGCGCTGCGCCTGCTGCACGAGGAGAACGGTCGGCTCGCCAGGACCCGGATTCCGACCGACGCGGGTGACATCCCCGGGCTGTTGCGGTCGATCCTGGGCGAGTTCCTGCCGATGGACGAGCAACGCGGCTTCGCGCTGCGGGTGTTCGCGGCCTACTACGCCCGTAGTCTGACCGACCCGGAGCTCGCGGAGGTCTTCCTGGCCGCCGAACAACCGCTGGAGCACATGGTCGCGGACATCATCGAGACGGGTCGCACGGCCGGGCTCGTGGCGCCGGGCCTGGACGCCGGGCACGAGGCGGACCTGCTGGTGTCGGGGGTCACCGGGCTGGGTCTGGACGTTCTGCACAACCGCCGCTCGCTCGCGGAGGTGCGGGTGGTCATCGACTACCACCTGGCCCGGATCTTCCCGACGGCGGTCGTCTCGGACTGATCCTCACGCGGATCCGCACCCGGCCCCTCGTGGGCGGCGGGTCGCGAAAAAAGAAGTTCCCGCGGATTCGGAGAGAAATCCGGGCGCGGACGCACATCCCCACCGAACGGGTCGTCACGCGCGGCCCCCAGGCGAAGGGATGCCTCCATGTACCGGTTCTCGCACCCGCGTTCGGTCGCTCGCCGAACCGCACACACCGCGCTTCACCTCCCGCGTCGAACGGGCACGGCGGTGGCCGGCGTGCTCGCGGCGACGACGCTCGGATCCGCCGTCGGCGGCTGCGCGCTGCTCGCCCGCGCCGCCGTGGAGGTGACCGCCGAAGCGGCCGTCACGGCCACCGCGTCCGCCTTCTTCGAGCGCGTGGGCCGGGACCGGGCCGACGTGCACCCGGCGCCGGACGGCGGCCGTCGTCGTGGCGACACCCCCGGTCTGTACGGCGTCGCGCGCGACGTGCCCGGTTGCGACCGGCCCAGGCTCGTCGCGCTGCTGGCGGCCGACCCGGTCAAGGCCGCCGCGTGGACGGCCGCCCTGGGCATCACGATCGCGCAGATCGACGACTTCGTGGCCCGCACCACGCCCGTTCTGCTGCGCCAGGACGCGCTGGTGCGCAACCACCGGTTCCGCGGCGGCACGGCGGAGGGCTACCCCGCGCTGCTCCAGGCGGGTACGGCGGTGCTGGTCGACCCGTGGGGTCGGCCGGTGGTCAAGTGCGGCTGTGGCAACCCGCTCACCGCCCTGGCCCAGGCGCCGGACCGGATCAAGCCGAACGGTCTGACCCCGGCCTGGAAGCGGGTGTACGACAAGCGCGCGGTCGTCGCCGTCACCGGCGGCGACGGCGGCCCGATGTCCCGCATCGTGCTGACCGACCTCGACCGCCCCGACGTCACGATCGTGCGGCCGACCGGGACCGCCGGCGAGGCCGACACCACCTCCGAGCGCCGACCGAAGCCTCCCTCGGACCACCCGTCGACGCTGCCCGCGCCCGGCCGATCGGCGCCCACCACCTCGACGCTGCCCGCGCCCGGCCGGTCCGCGCCCACCACCTCGACCAACCGCCCCGGCGGTCGAAGCGTCGGGCCGACGAGCCCCTCGCGCACCGCGGCGCCGCCGGTGACGTTGACGCTGTCGACGAACACGGTCGCCGTCGGCGCGTCGTACACCGCGCGCGCGGCCGGCTTCGAGCCCGGAGAGCGGATCACCTTCCAATGGACCGGAGCCAGTACCGGAACGATCGACACCGTCACCGCGAACCGCGACGGGACGGCGGTGATCTCGGTGCGCGAAGGCGCGGCTCCGGGCGACTACCGCATCCTGGCCCGGGGGGCCGTGTTCGGCCGGATCGCCGCCGCGCCGCTGCGCGTGGTGGCCGCCACGTCGCCGGCGGCGCCCGCGCCGACCCTGACGCTCTCCACGAGCACCGTCGCGGTCGGCGCCTCCTACACGGCGCGCGCGGCCGGATTCCGCCCCGGCGAACGGATCACCTTCCGCTGGACCGGGGCCGGTTCCGGGACCATCACCACGGTCACGGCGGACACCGCCGGATCCGCCTCGATCTCGGTTCGCGAAGGGGCCGCCCCCGGCGACTACCGCATCCACGCCGACGGCCTGGGCTCGGGTCGCACCGCCGGCGCCCCGCTGCGCGTGGTCTGACCGGCACCGGGAAAGCGCGTCGGCCGGGCCGGGCGGATCGCCGGGCCCGGCCGAACTCCCGGGCGGGAGGCCGCTGTCGGTGGGGGACAAGAGGGGACGCGGAGAGTCAGCGTGAACCGGTCAGGTGTGCGAACAGCACGGTGTTGTCCTGGTAGCCCCCGTTGTCGGGGTCGTAGTCGCCGCCGCAGGTGATCAGGCGCAACTCGGCCCGGTTCAGGTCGCCGTACACCCGCTGTGTGGGGAACTCGGCCTTGGCGAAGCGCTCCACGGAGTCGACGGTGAACACCGCGATGCTCCGGTCCGCGCGGTGGATCTCCACGGTCGACCCCGGGTGCAGGGTGCCGACGTCGTAGAACACGGCCGGGCCGGAGGCGGAGTCGAGGTGGCCGACCACTACGGCGGGGCCGAGTTCGCCCGGCGTGGGTCCCTGGTTGTACCAGCCGGCGTGACGCTCCGGATCGGGGGGCGGAACCTCGACGGCGCCGTCCGCACCGAGCCCGACCGAGGTCACGGGGGCATGCAGGCCGATCTCCTGGATGTCGACCGAGGCGGGCTCGGCGCGGGCGAGGATCGGGCCCTCGACCGCCGGCGCGGCGGGAGGGACGGGGTCGGCAGGGCCATTCGGGCCGCCCGGGCCGCCGGTGGGCGTCGTGGCGGGCGCGTGCGTGGACACCACCTTGGGCGCGGCCGTGGCCGCGGCGGGTGGACGTCGTTCCTGATAACCGAGCACGGCGAGCACGACGCCGCAGACCAGCACCGCGACGGCCGCCACCAGCAGGAGGCGGCGGCCGGCGCGATGGACGAAAGGTGTGTCAGCCACGCAGGTTGCCCCGGCGCAGCGCGAACGCACCGGCCCCGGCACCCGCGACGGCGAGTGCGGCGCCCAGACCCAGGAGGCTGTTGTCGGACTCGGTGGTGCCACCCGCGCCGCCGGCCACCGCGCCGACCGGCAGCAGCTTGGTCTGGCCGGCCGGCCTGGCCTCCGGACGGGCTTCGGGCTTGTGGACGGGCGCGGCGGGCTTGTGCACGGGCTTGTGCGGGGCCGGCTTCACCGCTTCGGGGTGCTTGACAGGGTGCTTGACGGGGTGCTTGACGGGGTGCTTGACAGGCTTGTGGTGGTCCACCACGACCGTCTTGTGGTTGTTCACCACGTAGCTGTTGGTCGTGTGGCTGATGTGGTTGTTCGTGACGACGGTGTTCGTCACGTGGCCGATGACGATGCCGTCCGACTTGTGGCTCGGCTTGTGCTCCGACTTGTGGTCGGGCTTGTCCGCCGGCTTACTGCTCGGCTTGTGGGCCGGCTTGTGGTCGGGCTTGTCCGCAGGCTTCTCGGCGGGCTTGTGCGCCGGCTTGCTCGAGCAGTCGTGCGCCGGACGGGGGCAAGTCGGGGCACCGTTCCCCTTCTTGCCCTGCTCCGCGCCGGATCCGCTGTCGGCGCCTGACGCCTCGGCCTTGATGTCCTTGGTCTGCGGGCCGGGACCCTCGGCGGCCGTGGCGGTGCCTCCGATGGCTACGGCCAACAGGCCGGCGGCTACGGTGCTGCAAAAGACACGAGTGGTACGCATCAGGGACGATCTCTCCTTCGCAGCCGGCGCGTGATCGGCGATCCGATGGGGAACGCGACGGCACTGCGGAAAGTTGCCTCATATATTGCGAAAATCACCCTTAGTAGCGCTAAGTAACACTTATGGGTGATCACCGCTCTTCGGGTCGGGAGCCGATCCCGCCGGTCGAAAGCGACCAACTCCGGTATTGCTGGGGTGAGTTGCGCGTCATCGGCGGTTTTCTCGGCCGGACGTGAAATGAGGCGCCCGTGGGCGGTGCCGACGGGCCGACGGAAGAACACACGCGCTCGAACAGCGAAGCGGATCAACCTTTGGCCGGGGTGACCGATGGGTCGGCCCGAAGCCCCCAATCGGCGGTCGGACCGCGCTACCATCCACCGGCCGTACAACCGCGTCCGGTCGTACATCCGAGTGGGGGACCGTGGTGCGTGGCGCCGGTGGGCGAACAGCGGGATCACGGAAGGTGTTTCGGGTCGCGGGGGTGGCGGCGGCCCTGGCGGCCGTGTCGTGCGCCCCGGCTCCGACCGCGTTCGACGGGGCCGAGCACGACGTCACGCGGGAGTATCTGCGTACGGTCGCCGACGGCGGTTCACCCGCGGCGCTCTACGGCGCCTGCGCCGGTGCGAACGGCGCGGACGCGCATCGGATCCTGGCCGGCGAGGGGACCGGGTTCAGCTTCTCGCTCGTTGCTTCCACCCGGACCGACGACACGGCCACGGTCAACGTGAAGGTCACCGGACAGGACCATTCGGCCTCTCCCTACAACGTCGACCTGCGCCGGGAGAACGGGAAGTGGCGGGTCTGCGCCATGGGCCCGGGCCATATCTCGATCGACGTCGACGCGTTTTAGGCCCTGTCCGGCGGATCCTGGTGGGTCCGCGCCGCCTGGCACCGCGCCTCGCCGCACCGGAGAAACAGCCGAATACAACCACTATGCGGCTGCTTCCCCGGCACGCCGATGCACGGCATCCGCCCTTCGGGCTCCTTGCTGCGCTCACGACGCGGCCCGATCCACCACGATCCGCCGGACAGGGCCTGGTGCCGGGGCGGTGGGCGGGTGATCCCACGTGTTCCGGCGACGGGGAGCGGGCCGGTCTGCGATATTTCGCACGAGCCCGACCGCGCACTCCCGGAACGGAATCGGTGAAACCATGACACCCGACCGCCACGCCTTACCATCCGCAAACGACCCCACCCGCGCCTTCGTGCGTCGGGACCGTCCGGCCGGCCCGACCCGGCGGCGCGCGCTGCGTACGCGGGTCGCCGCGATCGTGGTCGCCGGCCTGTCGGTGATCGGGGCCGGCTCGGTGAACGCCGCCGCCGCGACCGCCGAGAGCGCACCGCCCACACCCACCCTGGCCTGGGCACCCTGCGCACAGGACGCGACCTTCGAGTGCGCGAACGCTGCGGTGCCGCTGGACTATCGCGACCCCCGCGGGCGTACCCTCACCCTCGCGGTGATCCGACACCGGGCCGCGGATCCGAGCAGGCGGCTGGGCACCCTGGTGATGCAACCGGGCGGACCGGGCAACTCCGGGGTCGACTTCGTGCGCGGCAACCACGCCGCGCTGCCCGCCGAATTGCGGGAGCGGTTCGACGTATTCGGCTTCGACGCGCGCGGAATCGGGCGCAGCGCCCCGTACGAGTGCTGGGACGACGTCCGCTACGCCCAGGAGATCGGGGCCTCGCCGGGACACCCGGGCCCCGACGCGTACCGGCGCGCGGTGACCACCGCACGGGACTTCGACGCCGCGTGCGCCGCCAAGGCCGGCGACGTACTGCCGTTCATGGGCACCGACTACGTCGCCCGCGACCTGGACCTGCTGCGACAGGCCCTGGGCGAGCGCCGGCTCTCCTTCTACGGACGCTCGTTCGGCAGCTTCGTCGGCACGGTGTACGCGGACCGATACCCGGGGCGCGTCCGCGCGATGGTGCTGGACGGCGGGTACGACCCGGTGCGCTACGCGAACCGCCCCTACGAGTACGACCGGCCGCAATATCTGGCCCTCGACGGCGCGATGGGCCGCTTCCTGGACTGGTGCTCGGCCGACCCGACCGGCTGCGGGTTCGGCGGCGGCGACGCGCGCGGCGCCTTCGACCGGCTGGTGTCCGAGTTGGACGCGCGCCCGGTGGTCACCCCGTCCGGAGCGCTCGCCAACGGCTACACCCTGGTGTATCGACTGATGTTCAACATCAACGAGGGCAAGGCGATCTGGCCCGCGTTCGGCGCGGCGCTGCGGCAGGCGGAGCTGCGCGACGGTACGGCGTTCCTGCTTCGACCGCCGTCGCCGGCGAGCTTCGACTTCCTCACCGCGAACATCGCCGTCGAGTGTGTCGACCGCGTCTACCCGAAGGACCCGGGCCGACTGGAGCGCAACGTGCGGGCCAACGTCCGCGACGCGCCGCTGCTCGGCCCGGCCATCGGCTTCGGCCCGCCCACCTACGACCACAACCACGCCCCGGCCTGTGTGCAGTGGACCGGTGAGCGGGTCAGCCGACACCAGGGCTCGTACCGGGCGTGGGGCTCCGCGCCGATCCTGGTCCTGGGCACCACCGGCGACCCCGACACCCCTTACCGGGACGCGGTCGCGCTGGCGGATCGGCTGGACAACGGCCGGCTGCTCACCTTCCGCGCCGAGGGGCACACCGCCTTCGGCCGCAGTGCGTGTGCCAAGGCGGCGGCCACGGCCTACCTGACCGATCTGGACCTCCCACCGCGCGGCACGGTCTGTGCCGACGAGGTGGACCCGACCGCCGCGGCGGCGCCCCGCGCGGAGCGGGCGGCCGGACCGGGCCGCGACGAAGGGTTCGACCGGATCGACTGACCCGGATCGCCGACCGGATCGGCCGACCCGCCCCGGCCGACCGGACCGTCGATCCGGATCGGAGCCCCCGGGGCCGGGGCCGGGGTCGATACGATGAAGGTATCCAGCCCCGGCCCCGGCGACCGGCGGGAACACCCGCCTCGCGTCGCTTGTTCTCTTCCCGGGTGAGTAGTCGAGGCAGTCAGGAGTTGCGACATGAGTGCTCAGGTGGAGAAGGCGGTTCTGGCCGGCGGATGCTTCTGGGGGATGCAGGACCTGATCCGCAAGCAGCCGGGGGTCACCGCCACCAGGGTCGGCTACTCGGGCGGCGACGTCCCGAACGCGACCTACCGCAACCACGGCGACCATGCCGAGGCGATCGAGATCCTCTTCGACCCCTCCGTGACGACGTACCGCGACGTCCTGGAGTTCTTCTTCCAGATCCACGACCCCACCACCCGGGACCGGCAGGGCAACGACATCGGCCGGAGCTACCGCTCGGCGATATATTTCGCCGACGAGCAGCAGCGCGCGACGGCCATCGAGACCATCGCGGACGTGCAGGCCAGCGGCCTGTGGCCGGGTGACGTGGTCACCGAGGTGGAGCCGCTGGGCGACTTCTGGCAGGCCGAGCCCGAGCACCAGGACTACCTGGAGCGCTACCCGCACGGCTACACCTGCCACTTCCCCCGCCCCGGCTGGAAGTTGCCGCGCCGTACGCACGCCTGACCCGCAATCCTCGCGCCCCGCACCGTACGGTGCGGGGCGCGAGGTCGTTCGGCCGGGCCCGCGCCCGGCGCGGTGGGTGGAACTGTCGGCCGACCGGTCGCGTCCCCCACCGCGGATCCACGTGCGGATCAACGTAGAGTCTCCCCACCTCCGGGAGGCCGGCGAACGCGGGACGGCACACGATGACCACGACACCAGGTATCGACGACGAGCATCGGCCCCGGGACCCGGGCGATCCGCCGCGCGTCCTGGTCGTCGACGACGACCCCGCGATTCGCCGCGCCCTCGAACGCGGCCTGCGCTTGGCCGGCTACCACGTGCTGCTCGCGTCGGACGGAGCCGCCGCGCTCGACCTCACGGGCAGCGCCGAGCGCCCCGTGCCGCGGGCACCGCACGCGATCGTGCTGGACGTGGCCATGCCCGGCCGCTCCGGCATCGAGGTCTGCGCCACGCTGCGGGCCCGAGGCATCGAGACCCCGGTCCTGATGTTGTCCGCCCGGGACGAGACGGCCGACCGGATCACCGGCCTGGAATCGGGCGCGGACGACTACCTGGTCAAACCCTTCGACCTGCGCGAACTCGACCTGCGGCTGCGGGCGCTGCTGCGCCGCCGCCCACCGGACGCCGCGACGGACTCGGTGCTGCGCGCGGGCCCGCTCGTGCTGGACCGCGCCGCGCACCTGGCCACCCACGACGGCGAGCCGGTGAACCTGACCGGCCGCGAGTTCGCCCTGCTCGACGTGTTCGTGCGCAACGCCGGCCAGGTGCTGACCCGCGATCAACTGCTGGCCCGCGTCTGGGGATACGACTTCGAAGTACGAACCGACGTGGTCGACACCTTCGTCAGCTATCTGCGCCGCAAACTGGAGGCCGGCGACCGACCGCGCCTGCTGCACACCGTGCGCGGCGTCGGCTTCGTGCTGCGGGTGCCGGACGGCCGGCGGTGACCGCCGCCCCGGACCGGGCCCGCGAAACGCGCCGTAGACCGGCCATGCGGCTGTCCACCCGGATCGCGCTGGCGGTGGGCGTGCTCGTCCCGCTGCTGGTGATCGCCGCCGGAACCCTGGTCGTCCGGTGGGTCACCGCCGATGTGACCCACCGTCAGGACGTGGCCCTGCGGCAGCGCGCCGACCATCTCGCACCCGACGCGCGGGCCCTGGTGCGTGCCGTGGAGAACGAGCGGGAGAACGCCGTACGAGCCCGGGAGAACCGGCTGCTGGACGGTGCGCTCGACCTCGGCGTACGGGTCGAACTGCCCGGCGGCCCGGTGTCGGCCGGGCCCCAACCGCCCGCGGGCGTGTCGCTGCCGGACGCGAGGCGCCGGAGCCCGGTCACCGTGCGTGCCGGCGGCAAGGCGTGGCGCATGGTCAGCCGCCCACTCGGCGCGAGCGGCACGCTGCGGGTGTTCCAGCCCACCTCGGAGACCGACGCGCGCACCGCGCTGCTGCGCCGGCGCGTGTACGTGGTGGCCGGATTCGCGGTACCCGTCTCCGCGCTCGCCGGCCTCGCCGTCGGCAGCACCGCCACCCGGTCGTTGCGGGCGCTGCGGCGGCGGGCGGCCGCGATCGAACCGGACGACGCGGCGCGCCCGGACGTGCACATCGCGTCGGGGGTCGCCGAGGTGGACGATCTCGGCCGCACGCTCGCGGCGGTCCTGGGTCGCTACGACACGCAGACCGCCCGGACCCGGGAGGCGCTGGAGACGGCCCGGGCGTTCGCCGCGACGGTGGACCACGAACTGCGCGGACCGCTCACCGGCATGCGCACCGACCTGGACGTGCTCGCGACCTACCCCGAACTGGCGCCGGCCGAGCGTACGGAGATCGTCGCCGACCTCACGGCCGGGCAGGAGCGGATCCTGTCGCTGCTCGCGTCCCTGCGCGCGCTCGCGCAGGGCGATCTGGCCGACGGCCAGTCCTTCGAGCGGGTCGATCTCGGCGAACTGGCTCACGCGGCGGCCCGCGACGCGCGCACCCACCGACCCGACGCGGACGTGGTCGTGTCCGCTCCGAAGGACGAGGTCCGGATCGACGGCCTGGGACCGGGGCTGCGGCTGCTCCTGGACAACCTGATCGGCAACGCGCTGGTGCATGGGCGCGGACCGGACGGCGCGGTCTCGATCCGGATCGGGGTCGAGGCCGGGGTGGACGGGGCCCGGATCCGGGTGGACGACGACGGACCCGGCATACCGGTCGAGCGCCGCGAGGCGGTGTTCGAGCGGTTCCGGCGGGGCCCCGACAGCCCCGGTGCGGGTCTGGGCCTGACCCTGGTCGCCCAACAGGTGGCCCTGCACCTGGGACGCGTCACGGTGGGGACCCCGCCGACCGGGCGCGGCACCCGCGTCGAGGTCGTGCTGCCGCTTCGGCGCCCGGACGTGGAGCCGAGCCGGACCCGGGGGATCCGGCACGACTGGTTGACTCGGGAACCGGCGGCACGGGCGGCCGGCGGCTGAACGCGCGGCCGAACCGGAAGTGGGACCGGCGCCGGGAGCGGTCACCGAGCGCCGGGTTCGGGCGCCGGCGAAGGTCGGGCCGGCCACCGCACCGGCCTCACACGAAGCCCACAGGCAGCCCACAAGAACCCCACAGAACAGGGTCATACCGTCGCGGCACGCCACCTCGCACCGGAGTGGTGAACCGTGAACTCGGGAGAAGCACCATGTCTCGCCGTAACACCGCGCGAACCCGCGCACCCCGCCGTCTCGCGACGCTCGGCGCCCTCGCGGCGCTGACCACGATCGCCGGCCTGGCCGCCGCCCCCGCCGCGCAGGCCGGCCCCATGCCCGGCGCCGACAAGCACAAGCCCGCCATCTGCAAGCGGCTCCCCGCGATCGACACCCGGCTGGACAAGGCGATCGAGCGGCTGAACGGCGCCGCCGTGGTCAAGGGGTCGATCGCCCACCTGCAAGAGCGGATCGCCACCGCGGACCGGCTCGACCGCCCGGCGGTGAAGACCTACCTGAACGACAGGTTGACCACCCGTCAGCGCCTGCTGCCCGAACTGCGGCAGCGCAAGACCGATCTGGCGAACGTGAAGACCTGGTGCGACGCGCGGCAGCCCGCCGCCGGCAAGTGACCGGCGCACCTCGTCGGGCCGGTGCCGCCCTGATCGCGGTCCTCGTGCTGGGCACCGCGCTGAACGCGTGCGGTGGATCGGACGACAGCGGCGGCGGACCGGTCCCCGCCGGCACCCGCGTCGCTCCCACCGGCGCACCGACGGACCCGGCGGCCATCCTCGCCGAGGCGGAACAGGCGGCCGACCGGGCCGACCGGGACGCCGACGCCCCGGAGACCCCGCCGGGCTGACCGGGCGGGCCCGGGCGCACACCCGGCCTCGGGCACCCGGCGTCGCGCACATCAGCGGTACGCACACCGGCGGGCCGCACCCGATCGCGGGCGGCCCGCCGGCCCGCCGGCCCGCCGGGCCCTGAACGACCTCGCCGCTAGCCCCGCGCCACGCCCTCGGCCGGCTCGTCGGCCGGAACGCGCACGGCGACGAAGGCCGGGGTGCGGCGCAGTCGGAAGCCGAGGGACTCGTACAGGCGGATGGCGTTCACGTTCTCGGCCGCGGCGTGCAGGAACGGTGTGTCGCCACGTGCGGTGATGTGCGCGACCAGCGCGAGCACCAGCCGGGTGGCCAGACCCCGTCCGCGCCGGGTCGGATCGGTGCACACCGCGCTGATCTCGGTCCAGCCGGGCGGGCGCAACCGTTCCCCGGCCATCGCGACCAGCGCGCCGTCGTGTCGAACGCCCAGATACGTGCCCAGTTCGATCGTGCGCGGCAGGAACGGGCCCGGTCGGGTACGGGCGACCAGATCGAGCATCTCGGGCACGTCGGCGTCGGTGAGCCGGACGAGCGAGTCGTCGGGTATGCCGAAGACCGCGTCACCCACCAACTGCACACCGCGCATCCGCATCACCACCTCCCACGCCGCGGGCGGCCGCAATTCCTCGCCGTCGGCCAGCGGTACGACCGCACCCGGGCCGGCGAGCGCGGCCAGATCCGCCCAGTCCGCCGGACCGGGGTCGTCGGGCAGAGCCATGAACGGCGCCACGTCGGCGCGATAGCGCACGACCCGGCCCTTGCGTTCGGCCAGCCCGGCGTGCGGGCCGGTCAGGGACGAATAGGCCACGTTGTCCAGCACGCGCACATCGTTCATGGCGTGCCGACCGTCGACCGGGCTCGGGACATCGTCGATCCACTCCGCTCTCGCGTCACCAGGGGAGGAAGGGCCGGATCGGCCGGTGCCCACGCGCCCGATCGGGCGACGCCACACCGAACACCCTTGGCCCTGCCGGGAAAAGGCCACCGCGGGCACGTCGAGGGACCGACCTGCCGATCCCCTCGGGACCCGCCGGCCACGGCACCGGTCGGAACGGCTCAGCGGGAGCCGGGCAGGCCGAAGCGACACGCGGCACTGCTCACCCGCAGCAGGTCGATGTGCCTGCGGGTCGCCAACCGGATCCTGGCCTGCATGATCGGCAGGCTACGAGCTTGATCGCGCCCCGTCAAAGGGCTTCCACGGTGTGACACCGCGACCCGCGTCGCCCGCGGCCGCGCCGGATCCGCCCCTTCGGGGCGCCGATCCGGGAGCGGCAAGAGGCATGCCCGGCCGCGTCGTTGCCACCGTCCGGGTCGATGGACAAGACCCGGCGGGCTGCGTTAGCGTCGCGATGTCGGCCGATACCGGTCGGCGCCGCAGTACGTGTCACGAGTGCCGACATCGAGCCCCGGCTGGTCGGCCGGCAACCCTCCTTCGCGACGGGGTGCCCCGGGTGAGGACACGGCCGCGCGTCACTCGCGGGGCAATCGCGGGGCCCGCCTCGACGGGCCCGGGGCAAGGGGACGATGTCATGAGCAGGTGCGTGATCGCGGTGGAGCACCGCGCCGCCACCATGCCCGCCGTCCCGACTTCGGCCGGCCGCCGGGAGAGCACGATCGGCACCCGCGGGCGGCGCGCGACGTCGCCCCGGACCCGGCTGACCCGGCGCCTGTTCATCGATCTGCGCCGCTCCGCCGGCTCCCTGTGTCACTGATCCACTAGCACCCGCCACCCCGAGCCGTACGCGCCGCGAAGCCGCGGCACCGCCCGCCCGAGGTCGCGTCACCGTGCCCGTCCGCCGTCGAGCCGGCTCCGCCATGGACGCCTGCTCCCGGACGAACCCGCCCTGAAATCCCGAGTGTTCGGCACCCGCCGAACGCTCGGGAGCGGGCGCCCACCCGCCGCCGGGCACCCATGAGACCCCTTCCCGGCCGACCATCGCACGGAGCAGGCCGCCGGGCGATCGGCCGCGCCGTGTCGTGCCGCCCGCCCGTGACTCACCGTCGTCACCCGCGGTCGTCCCCATCGTCACCGCTCGCCGCTGCCACTCACTGTCGCCGACCACCGTCGTCATCCACCCGAAAGCGAGATTTACCGATGACCACCCCGAACACCCCCGTCCCCACCCCCCTGCATCTGGCCCTCGCGCTGGACGGAGCCGGTTGGCATCCCGCCGCCTGGCGCGAACCCGACGCCCGCCCGGGGGAGTTGTTCACCGCCCGCTACTGGACCGACCTGGTCGCCGAGGCCGAAGCGGGCCTGCTCGACTTCGTCACCATCGAGGACGCGCTGTCACCCCAGTCCACCCGCTTCGACGGCTTCGACGCCCGCACCGACCAGGTCCGCGGCCGGCTGGACGCGGTACTGATCGCCTCCCGCGTCGCGCCGGTGACCGAGCACATCGGACTGATCCCAACGGCGACCGTGACGCACACCGAGCCCTTCCACGTCTCCAAGGCGATCGCCACGCTCGACTACGTCGGCCTCGGCCGCGCCGGGTGGCGTGCCCAGGTGTCCCGCCCGGCCGAGAACACGCACTTCGGCCGCCGCGAGCACGCGCCGTTCTCCCTCGAGGACTACCACCGACCCGAGGTGCAGGCGGCCGTCGCGGAGAGCTTCGCCGAGGCCGAGGACTTCGTCGAGGTGGTACGCCGACTGTGGGACAGTTGGGAGGACGACGCGGAGATCCGCGACGCCGCCACCGATCGGTTCATCGACCGCGACCGGGTGCACTACATCGACTTCGTCGGGTCCAGGTTCCGGGTCCGCGGGCCCTCGACCGTGCCGCGCCCGCCCCAGGGCCAACCCCCGGTCACCGTGCTCGCCCACTCCACCGTGCCGTACCGGCTCGGCGCCCGCTCGGCCGACGTCGTGTACGTGACGCCGCGCGACCACGACGACGCGCTCGCCATCGTCACCGAGATCCGCACCGAACAACGCGCCGCCGCACGCGAGTCGGAGACCGTGCACGTCTTCGGCGACCTGGTCGTCTTCCTCGACGACACCGCGACCGCGGCCCGCGAGCGCAAGGCCCGGCTGGACGACCTCGACGGCACCGAGTACACCAGTGACGCACATGTGTTCACCGGCACCGCAGCCGAACTCGCCGACCTCCTCCAGGACTGGCAGCGCGCCGGCCTGACCGGATACCGCCTGCGCCCGGCCGCGCTGCCGCACGATCTGCACGCGATCACCCGCGAGTTGGTGCCCGAACTGCAACGCCGCGGCGTCTTCCGCACCGAGTACACGGCCGGTTCGCTGCGCACCCGACTCGGCCTGCCGCGCCCGGCGAGCCGCTACGCGACGCCCACGGCCGCGGCGTGACCCGCGCCGAGTCCACCAGCCCCACCGCCGTCCCGGCAATCGTCCGAAGGGACCCATCCCGATGAGCACGTCGCGCAAACAGATCATCCTCGGCGCCTACGTGGGAGGCGTGAACCACCACACCGTGTGGTCCGACCCCGAAGCCGGCAGCCAGATCGACTTCTCCTCCTTCAAACACGTCGCGCAGACCGCCGAACGCGGCCGATTCGACTTCTTCTTCCTCGCCGAGGGCCTGGCCCTGCGCGAACGCCTGGGCCTGATCTTCGACCAGGACATCGTCGGACGCCCCGACACCCTGCCCGTGCTCACCGCACTCGCCGCCGTCACCGAACACCTGGGCCTGATCGGCACGGTCAACGCCACCTTCAACGAACCCTACGAACTGGCCCGCCAGTTGAGCACACTCGACCACCTCTCCGGGGGCCGAGCCGGCTGGAACGTGGTCACCTCCTTCGACGCCTTCACCGGCGCGAACTTCCGCCGCGGCGGCTTCCTGGACCGCGAGGACCGCTACACCCGGGCAGCCGAGTTCCTGGCCGCCGCCCGCGAACTGTGGGACTCCTGGGCGGCGGACGCGGTGGCCGCCGACCGGGCGGCGGGCGTCTTCCTGCGCGATCCCAAGGCCGGCGAATTCTCGTTCACCGGCGAGCAGTTCGACATCGCCGGCCGGTTCGGCACACCGCGCAGCCCGCAGGGCCGGCCGGTGATCCTGCAGGCCGGCGTCTCGCCGCAGGGTCGCGACTTCGCCGCCGGCGGAGCGGACGCGATCTTCTCCCCGTACCACCGCTTGGACGAGGCCCAGGAGTTCTACCGCGACATACAGGCCCGGGCCACCCGCCTGGGCCGGCCCGCCGGTTCGGTCAAGCTGCTGCCGTCCGCGTCCTTCGTGCTCGGCGAGAGCGAGGCCGACGCCGTCGAGCGGCACCGCGACATCACCCGGCGCCAGATCGGCGGACGCACCGCGCAGATCCTGCTCGAGACGGTCTGGAACCGCGACCTGTCCGGCTACGACCCGGACGGACCCCTGCCCGACGTGGAACCCGACCCCGACGGACCGCCGGTGATCCGCGGTCGCGCCCGGATCGCCGAGGACGCCCACCGCAGGGTGGCCGAGTGGCGCGCACTGGCCGAGGCCAACTCGTACTCGCTGCGCGACCTGGCCATCCACGTGTTCGGGCGCACCGAGTTCGTCGGCACCCCGGAACAGGTGGCCGAGCGGATCGACACGTTCGTGCAGCAGGACGGCTCGGACGGATTCATCCTGGGCTCGCACCTGACCCCCACCGGCCTCGACGAGTTCGTCGACAAGGTGGTGCCGCTGCTCCAGGAACGCGGCTCGCTGCGCGCCGAGTACACCGGCGGCACCCTGCGCGAGAACCTGGGCATCGGGCCGGTCCGGGAGGAGGGCGCCGCGGCACGCGTGGCGTGAGACCCGGTCGGGTGGATCGCGGCGCCGCCCGCCCGGGCGACCCCGCGATCCACCCGACGGCCGGCCTCACCCGTTCGGCACCCAGTCCAAGGTGCGCTGCACCGCCCGCTTCCAGTCCGCGTAACCGCTCTCCCGGCGCTCGCGGTCCCACTCCGGCTCCCAACGGGCGTCCTGGTTCCAGTTGGCCCGCAACTCGTCGGTGTCGCGCCAGAAACCGACCGAGAGACCGGCGGCGTACGCCGCGCCCAGCGCGGTGGTCTCCGGGACGGTCGGCCGGATCACCGGCACCCCCAGCACGTCGGCCTGGATCTGCATGCACAGGCTGTTCTCGGTGACCCCGCCGTCCACCTTCAGCACGCTCAGCCCCACACCCGAGTCCTTGGCCATCGCGTCGACCACGTCACGACTCTGATAGCAGATCGCCTCCAACGTGGCCCGGGCGATGTGGCCCACGTCGTGATAGCGGGCCAGGCCGACGATCGCGCCGCGCGCGTCGCTGCGCCAGTACGGCGCGAACAGACCGGAGAAGGCCGGCACGAAGTACACCCCGGCCGTGTCCTGGACCTGGCGGGCCAGCGTCTCGCTGTCCGCGGCCTTCTTGATGATGTGCAACTGGTCGCGCAACCACTGCACCGCCGACCCGGTCACCGCGATCGAGCCCTCCAGGGCGTACACCGGATCCTGCCCCGCGAAGTGGTAGGCGACCGTGGTCAGCAGACCGTGCTCGGAGCGCACGATGCGGTTGCCGGTGTTGAGGAGCATGAAGTTGCCGGTGCCGTAGGTGTTCTTCGCCTCGCCCTCGGCGAAACACACCTGCCCCACCGTGGCCGCGTGCTGATCGCCCAGCGTGCCGGTCAACGGGATGCCCACGAGCGGACTCGTGTCGGGCGACTCGCCGTAGCCGTCCGGGTAGCCCGACGGGCGAATGGTCGGCAGCATGCTCCGCGGGATGTCGAAGAACGACAACAACTCCTCGTCCCAGTCCAGCGTGCGCAGATCCATCAGCATCGTGCGCGAGGCGTTGGTGACATCGGTGACGTGCACCCCGCCGCGGACCCCGCCGGTCAGGTTCCACAACAACCAGGTGTCGATGGTGCCGAAGATCGCGTCGCCCCGCTCGGCGTCTTGGCGCACCCCGTCGACGTTCTCCAGGATCCACTGCACCTTGCCCGCCGCGAAGTAGGTCGACGGCGGCAGGCCCGCCTTCGCCCGGATCACCTCGCCCCGGCCGTCCTGCTCCAACGCGTGGGCGATCCGGTCGGTCCGGGTGTCCTGCCACACGATGGCGTTGTGGTACGGCCGGCCGGTGCGCCGATTCCACACCACCGTGGTCTCGCGCTGATTGGTGATGCCCAGCGCGGCGAAGTCGGCGGGCGTGAGGTTGTACTGGTTCAGCCCACTGGAGATCACCGAACGGGTGCGCTCCCAGATCTCCACCGGGCTGTGCTCCACCCACCCCGCGCGCGGCATGATCTGCCGATGCTCCAACTGCTGGCGTCCGACCACGTTGCCGGCATGGTCGAAGACCATGAAACGGGTGCTGCTGGTGCCCTGATCGATTGCCGCGACGAAATCCGCCATCTCCAACCCTCCACTGTGGCGACGCCGACCCCGGTGCCGTGGCCGC
This sequence comes from Embleya sp. NPDC127516, assembly GCF_044765325.1. Lineage (NCBI taxonomy): Bacteria > Bacillati > Actinomycetota > Actinomycetes > Kitasatosporales > Streptomycetaceae > Embleya > Embleya sp. NPDC127516. The sequence goes on from NZ_JBIWJT010000024.1 coordinate 113,261, forward strand.
GCGACGTCGGATCTGCCCGTTGCGTACGTCGGTCAGTCGGCTTCGACCACTCTGCCCGGCGGTTGCTCCGCCGCGGGCAGGAACGGCGCGATCAGCCGTTGATACAGGGCCGCCCCGATCAGGCCACCGAGGAACGGTCCCACGATCGGCACCCAGAAGTAGAGATTGCCGTACTGGTCGCGCCAGGCTCCGCCGTACCCGGTCAGGAAGCTGGCCAGCCGAGGACCGAAGTCGCGGGCCGGATTGATCGCGTAGCCGGCGTCGGTACCGAACGCCATTCCGATCGCGACCACCAACAGGCCCGTCAACAACGCACCCAAATTGGCCTTGGGCGCGGTATTGAGCACGTCCGTGAGTGCCATGATCACCAGCAGCAGGATCGCGGTACCGATGATCTGGTCGCGCAGCGCGCCCCACTCGCTGACCGGGAATGTGCCGTTGCCCGGCAACGTCGAGAAGACGGTCTGCGTCTTGATCGTGTGCCCGGGATCGGCTTGGGCCAGCACCTCGGTGTAGTTCCAGCGCACCAGCAGCGCCGCGACGAACGCCCCGGCGGTCTGGGCGACCGCGTACGGCGCCACCTTGTGCCACGGGAAGCCGCGGAAGGCGGCCAACGCCACCGTCACCGCCGGATTCAGATGCGCGCCCGAGGTGCGGGCGGCGATGTACACCCCGAAGGTCACCCCCAGACCCCAGGCCCAGGCGATGCTGTCGTGATCACCCAGGTCCGCGGCCACGACCTGGGCCACCACGCCCGTGCCGAACAGGATCAGCACCATCGTGCCGACGAACTCGGCGATCAGCTCACCCCGGAGCGCCCACCGTCCACTCGGCGGGGACACCGGATCCACCCGCCGGGCTCCGGTGTCCCGCGCCTCGCCCGAGCTCACGGCGCCGGGACGATGTCGGGGGCACCGAGCCGTGCCGCGTCGGCGGTCAGGTCGTCCGGTTGCCGCTGAGCGTCGCGTTCGGCCTCCACCCGTTTGCCGTAGTGCGCGATCTCGTCGAGGATCTGCTGCTCGTTCCACCCCAGCGGCCCGGCCATCAGGCGCGCGGCGATCTCCGCCGCCTCCACGCCGCGATCCCAGGACTCGATCGAGGCGCGGGTGCGTCGGGTGAGCACGTCGTCCAGATGGCGCGCGCCCTCGTGGGTGACCGCGTACACCACCTCGGCCCGCAGATAGTCGTCCGCCCCGGGCAACGGCTTGGCCAACTCGGGATCCTGCTCGATGAGTTCGAGCACCTCGCCGATCATCGAGCCGTACCGGGACAGCAGATGCGCGATGCGGGCCACATGCAGTCCCGATGCCTTGGCCAGGCTGTGTCGGCGATTCCGCAACGCCTGGTAGCCGTCCGCGCCCAACAGGGGCACGTCGTGGGTGACCGACGGGCCCGGATACGCGCCGTCCAGCGTGCGAACCGCCTCGTCCACGGCGTCCTTGGCCATCACCCGATACGTCGTGTACTTCCCGCCCGCGATCACCACCAGGCCGGGCACGGGATGGGCGACCAGGTGCTCCCGGGACAACTTGCTGGTCTCGGCCGCGTCGCCGGCCAGCAGCGGACGCAGCCCCGCGTACACCCCCTCCACGTCGTCCCGGGACAGCGGCGTGGCCAGCACCCGGTTGACGTGCTCCAACAGGTAGTCGATGTCGCGCGAACTCGCGGCGGGGTGCTGCTTGTCCAGGTCCCACGGCGTGTCGGTGGTCCCGATCAGCCAGTGTCGACCCCACGGGATCACGAACAACACGCTGGCCTCGGTGCGCAGGATCAACCCGGACCGCGAGTTCACCCGATCCCGCGGCACCAGCACGTGCACGCCCTTGGACGCGCGTACGTGGAACTGGCCCCGGGTGTCGGCCATGGCCTGCGTGTCGTCGGTCCACACACCCGTCGCGTTGATCACCTGCTTGGCGTGCACCTCCAACTCGCGGCCGGACTCGACATCGACCAGCGTCGCGCCGGTGACCCGTTCGCCCTGCCGGAGGAAGCCGGTGACCCGGGTCCGGTTGGCCACGTGCGCGCCGTAGGCGGCGGCCGTACGGGTGATCGTCATGGTGTGCCGGGCGTCGTCGACCTGCGCGTCCCAGTACTGCACCGCACCGATGAGCGCGTCCGCCTTGAGGGCCGGGACCTCGCGCAGCGCGCTGTGTCTGGTGAGGTGTCGATGATGGGGCAGTCCCCGGGAGTTGCCCGAGGTCACGCCCATCGTGTCGTACAGGAGCACGCCGGCGCCGACGTACAGTCGCTCCCATCCGCGATGGGTCAGCGGATACAGGAACTTGACCGGTTTCACCAGGTGCGGGGCCAGCCGTTGCACCAGCAGACCACGCTCGCGCAGCGCCTCCTGGACGAGCCGGAAGTCCAGCATCTCCAGATATCGCAGGCCCCCGTGGATGAGTTTGCTGGAGCGGCTGGAGGTGCCGCTGGCCCAGTCACGGCCCTCGACCAGACCGACACTCAGTCCCCGGGTGACGGCGTCGAGCGCGCATCCGGCACCGACGACACCTCCGCCGACGACCAGGATGTCCAGTTCGCGGCCGGACCCCAACGCGGTCAGGGCATCTTCGCGGGCCTTCGGCGACAGGGCGACGGGCTTCACGTCGGACTCCTCGGCAGGGAAACGCTGGTCCCTACATTCGATGGCCTCCGCCCGCGCCCCGCACGTCGAGCGGTGCCCGGTTGTGGGCCGGGCGGAGTAACGGCCGACCGATCCGGGGCGCGGGCGGATCGGGTGAGGTGGGTCGTCGTCGACGATGGCCGGCACCGGAACGGTCAGCGGATGGGGGGCCGCGCCGGTGCGGGGGGCGCGGCGGACGACGCGGCCAGGGACGTCAGGGTTTCGTACGCGCGGGTCAGCGACTGTTCGGCCAAGGGCTTGAGAGCGGACATCGCGGGGACGGTGGTGGCCAGGGTCAGTTCGGCGTGGACGAACTCCAGGTCCTGAGCGAGGCCGATCGAGCGCAGGACGGCCCGCAGGTACGGCTCCTGGTGGTCCCAGCCCTCGCGCGGCGTGCCGGGCGCGTACGACCCGCCCCGGCTGGTGACGACGACCACGGATTTGCCCGCCAGCGGGCCGGGGCCGCCATCGGGCGTGACCATGTTGGCCGGTGTGACGACGCGGTCCAACCAGGTCTTGACCGTGGACGGGATCGAGTAGTTGTACATCGGCACGCCCATCACGACGGTGTCCGCGTCCCGCAGTTCGGTGTTCAGCAATTCGGTCAGGGCCCGCTCGTGCGGGGGTTCGCCGTGCTCGCCGCTGGGATCCAGGAGGGCTTCGCGGACGGCGTGGGTGATGTGCGGAACGGGGTGGGCCGCGAGGTCTCGGTGGACGTAGCCGCCGTCCGGGTGTCGAGCGCGCCACCGGGCGGCGAAGTGGGCGGACAGGTCACGGGATACCGAGCCGGTCCGGCGAATGCTCGCGTCCAGATGCAGGAGGGAAGGCATGTACGACCTCGAATCGCGTGTGGGAGGAGGCGGATCGGCGCCGTCCCTGCCGGGCTGCGGCGCACGATGACGACCGTAGGGATTGACGTCGGTGTCAGGGCAAGCCCGCTCGGCGGCGGAGCGGTGTCGTACCGCCGCCGGCGGAGATCGCTCGCCGGCTACGGCGCAGGTTTACCCGCGATGTCCACCGAGGACGGGACGACAGCCGGCGGCCGGTCGGCCAGGGTTGCGCCTGGCCGCGCCCGCGTGCGGCGGGCACCGCGATTCACCCGAGTACCAGGGGCTTTCATGGATGGAACCGACAGAACAATGGCACCGGCTCGACCGAGACGGAGCAGGCGTCGTGTGCGTCGCCTGTGGGGCGCGTTCGCCGTCGCGGCGGCGTTGACGCTGACCATGGTGGGCTTGCCGACGCAGGCGCAGGCGTTCCCACCGCCGCCCGCGCCCGCGTTGCCGGCGGCGAACTCGAACGGCATCACGGTCACCCAGTGGACGAACTCGAACCTGCTCAGCGACCGCAAGATGTTCGACGCCACGATGACCACCTCGGCCATCATGACGCCGCGCGGCGGCACCCCCACGATCGATCCCGTCAAGGTGCCGGTCAAGGTGCGGATCTGGTTGCCGGACGACTACGTGAGTGATCCCGCCAAGGCGTACCAGGTCCTGTATCTGCTGCACGGCGGAGCCGGGGACTTCGAGCAGTGGTCCAAATCGGACGCGGGCGACATTCTCGATACCATCGACCGCCGAACGTTCAAGGGCATCGTGGTAATGCCCGAGGGCGGCAAATCCGGTTGGTACACCGACTGGGCGGGCCACACCCGGGGAAACTTCGCCCCGATGTGGGAGACCTTCCACATGCGGCAGCTGGTGCCCTGGATCGACGCGAACTTCAATACGGTCGCCAACCGTTCGGGGCGCGCCGTCGCGGGCTTGTCGATGGGTGGGCTCGGCGCGCTCAGGTACGCGGCCGATTTCCGGGAGCAGTTCTCCGCGGTGGGCGCCTTCTCCGGGGGTACCACCCTGGGTGACGACGGCGCGATGAATCGGGTGGCCGACTCGATGCTCGGCTACGGCGCGGCGACCTCCTGGAACGGTCTCATCGACCCGAACTACCGGGTGTACGGCAGCGCGTGGGAGCGTGCCGAGGCGGTCTACGGCCCGCGGGCGAACTGGGCGGCGGTCACCCCGGTCGGCATGGCCCAGGCCGGGAAGTACTCGGGCTACGCGGGCAAGTTCGCGATGTACGCGGGCGGCGCGGACGCGCAGGGGCATCCCAGCGGGCAGGGCGAGTCCGACATCAAGGCGTGGAACGACCAGTTGCGTGCGGCCATCGGCACGTCGTTCACGCCCCGGTACTGCACGGGGCCCGGCGAGCACACCTTCGACTACTGGCGCAACGACCTGCGCGACTTCGTGCAGTACGTGTACGGCGGCACACCGCCCGCGCATTGCACGGAGAACGGGCGTTCCGGCAACACGGGCAACATTCCGTGGGTTGCCGGCTGACCCTCGGCACTCGGCCCGGCCCGCACCTGTCGGCTCCTCGACGGTGCGGGTCGGGCCGGCGCGCTCCGGATGGTGAAGCAAGTCGGCTTACTCAGAACGGAGTTCGGCCTGAGGCAGGTGCTGCGCGGACGAGTCGGACGAGTGCGGGCGACAGGATTGAGCGTGGGAACGCGGGGCAGACGGGCGGACACAGTGCCCGCGACCGGCGGGCGCGAGCCGGAGAGGGGTCGCGTGTGATGCCCGAGCTGAGGGACGTGAGGGACACGGCGGCGGTTTCGCGGGACGTCACGGTCGGGGGGCCACTCGTGCCGGGTGCCCCGGGACGAGTGCAGCGGATGCCGACGGCCGACGCGGCGCGCGGGCGTACCGCGATCGCCGACGCCGTGGTCGCGAAGATCACCGGTGTGGCCGCGCGGGAGATCCAGGGCGTGTACGCGCTGGGCGGTTCGGTGGCGCGAGCGTTGGACGCGGTGCGACAACGCGTTCCGGGCGGCCGGCCGAACGTGGCGCACGGGGTGAGCGTCGAGGTCGGGGAACGACAGTGCGCGCTGGACCTGAACCTGGTCGTGGAGTACGGCGTGCCCATCGCCGAACTGGGCCAGGCGGTACGAGCGCACATCATCGAGACGGTCGAACGGCTGACCGGCCTGGAAGTGGTCGAGGTGAACATCGCCGTGGACGACATCCACCTGCACGACGGCGACCAGCACGCGTCGGCTCGGGTCGAGTAGGCGCGCGCTCGGTCGCGGCGGCCCGGTCCACGCTCGCGTACCCGCATCCGGCCGGGAGCGGCCGGTATTCGCGGGACTCGGCCCGGCCGTTCGCTCAGCCGTCGCGGTAACCTCGGCCGCGGGTACGGCGAAAGGCGTCGCGGTAGGCGGCGCGGACCGCGGCGGTCACGGCGTCGGCGTTCGCGAGCCGGGTCAGGCGGTCGTGGCCGGCCCGGCCCAGGCGTCGTCGTTCGTGCGGGTGGGTCAGGAGGGTGTCGAGGGCCTGGGCGAGGGCGGCCACGTCGGTGGGTTCGACCAGGACACCCGCGTGGCCGTGGTCGAGTTGGTGGGGAATGGCGCCGACCGTCGTGGCCACCACCGGTACGCCCGCGGCCATCGCCTCCAGGACGACCAACGGGGCGCCCTCGGTCAGCGAGGGCACGCACAGGACGTCCAGGGCGGCCACCGCCGCCGGGCCGTCCGTGCGCATACCCCGGAAACGCACCCGGTCGCCCAACCGCAAACGCCCGGCCAGCGCGTGGAGTTCGCCGCGCAGTGTGCCGTCGCCCACGATGGTGAAGGCTACTTCGGGATGCCGATCCGCGATTCGGGCGGCGGCGCGCACGAAGAACTCGACGCCCTTCTCGCGCTCCAACCGGCCCACCACGCCCACCGTCACCGGCGAACCGTCCCCGGACGGATCGGTCGCCATCGGGGGGCCGAACACCGCCGTGCCCACGACTCGGACCCTGGACGCGGGAACCCGGTCCACGGTGCGCAGCCGGTCCGCGATCTGTTCGGAGACGGCCAGCACCAGCGCGCATCGGCGGTACAGGGGCCGGCTGTAGGCGCGGGCGAGGGGGCCGCGCCAGGACGCCATGCTGTGCTCGGTCACCACGACCGGGACGCGGGCGATTCGGCCGGCGAGGGCCGCGGCCATCGTCGCGGCGTGCACGTGCGCGTGTACCAGGTCGAACCCGCCCGCCCGGACCAGCCGCGCGATCCGCAGCGCCAGCATCGGGCTGACCAGGCGGGCCACGCGGCGCCTGCCCAGCACCACGACGCGCACGCCCGCCGCGGCGAGTTCGGCGCCGGCCGGCCCGTCCTCGGTGCAGGCCAGCACCACCGCGTGCCCGTGTGCGGCCAACGCGACGGCCAGGCCCGCGACTTGTCGCTGCGCGCCGCCGATGCGCAGGTCGTCCACCACGAGCAGTACTCGTAGCGGTGCCCGCCCGCCCGCGCGGCATTGCCCGCGCGGCGCCCCCCTGGCCCCGATCGTCGCCCCCCAAGTGCACGGCCGCCGCAGTGTCGCGCCCCCGTCCTACGAGCATGTCCCTTCTCGGGCGCCGGGGGAGGCGAGAGTCGAATCCGGACCGATCTCGACGAGGGTCGGCCGTATTGTCTGCGGGGGCCGGAATCTATTGTCGGCCCGCACGGAAAACAAGACCCGTGCGTGCCGGGCAGGGGCGGTCGGCCCGCCGTGCGCGCGGGCGTTCGATCGCCGGGGCCGGGGCCGTACTCGCTATTCCGCGCCCGCGCCGTTCGGTCCGGGGCGCGCGGAGTCGGCTTCGGGGGATCTCACCACGGCGTAGCCCTGGCCGGGCGCCGGGCGCAGTGCGGTGGACGAGCCGGAGATGAAGGGGGACAGCAGGTCCATCTCGCGGTGGTAGACGAACAGGGAGGACTTGGTGCCGAAGATGTTCGGCCCGTCCAGGACCAGGGGCAGCTCGGCTATCGCGTAGCCGACGGCCTGGTCGATCTGCTCCTCGGTCGGCTCGCGGCCCGCGAGGTGGCGGACCGCGGCGCGGGCGGTGCGGCGACAGGCACCCCGGATGGCTTCGTCCGTGTGATACGCGTCGCGTACGCGCTTGAGACAGCGCTGGTAGGCGGGCCGCTCGGACAATTGTGTCCAACTGTGCAGGTGTAGGTCCGGGTCGGGCACCCCGGCGCGTTTGAGGCCGCGCCGCGCCGGCGCGCGTAGTCGGCCGACGGCGTAGCGTGCACGGCGGACGGCCTCCGCCGGTTGCGCGCCGGCAGCGGCCAGGGTGTGCGCGGCCTCATCGCCGGGAACGAACACGTCCACCCGGGCGAAGTTCGCGGATGCCCATCCGACCAGGGCCTCGACCACACGCGGCTTGTAGTAGCTGTTCCAGGGGCTGAGTCCGATCAGTACGTGCTCGGCACGTTCGAGGACACTCCGGCTTCCGTGGGTACACGGCCACACCACGAATCCCATATCGATCGACTCCTTCTTCCCGTTGCCTCAAGGATTCCACCGATGACCGATGACGCCCGCGCTCACGGCCGGCCGGCCCGACCGCGCGATATCGACGATCGGCGCGCGGGGGCCATTGATGTTGTTGACCGGGGGGCGTGTGTCGAACCGCTCACCATCGGTGGCGGACGCCGGTGTGGGGCCGAGAAGACGCGCAGACACGGCCGGGCCGGGCGTGCGGGCGCGGGCCGGGCTCGCGCGCGGCTGTGCTCGAACGCTCGGCTCCATGAGCTCCGTGGGGTCCGTGCGTTTCATGGGCTCGATGGCGGCGCGCGGCACGGTGATGTGGCTTGGGTGCGGGCCGAGGCCACGCGCCGGTTCGGTGGCCTACCTCGACGGGGCACGGCCTGCCCGAGACTGCCGGCGTGGTTCAGCGCACGCGACCCATGGCCGCGAACATGTTCGTCTCCTCGACGCCCACCGGCGTTTCGCCCTCCGCGGGGCGCCAGTGCTGCATGGGCACCACACCCGGCTCGATCAGGTCGCAGCGGTCCGCGAACAGGGCCGCCAACTCGTCGCGGGAGCGCAGGTACATCGGCACGCCCCGGCGCGTGTACACCTCGGCCAGCGCGGTGGACCCTACCGCGAGGTCGGCGGTCGCAGCGGTGATGGCGAGGTAGCTGCCCGGTGCCAGGGGAGCCGTCAACTTCTCGATCAGGCCGGCGGCATCCTCGACGAACTGGAGCATCGCGATCACCGTCACCCCCACCGGTCGGCTCAGGTCCAGCGTCGCGCACAGTTCGGGCGTCGAGAACAGGAGGTCGGGCTCGCGCATGTCCGCCTCGACATAGGCCGTGCGGCCTTGCGGGGAACTGGACAGCAGGGCCCGGGCGTGCACCAGCACGATGGGATCGTTGTCCACGTACACCACGCGCGACTCGGGCGCGGTCTCCTGTACGACCTCGTGCAGATTCGGCGACGTGGGAATGCCGGTGCCGATGTCGAGGAACTGGCGTATGCCGCCCTCGGTGGCCAGCCAGTGCGCCATCCGTCGCATCACCGCCCGGTTGACCCGCATGCTCGTCCACAACTCGGGCCATACCTTCAGCGCTTCCTCGGCCGCCTCCCGGTCGGCGAGGTAGTTGTCCTTGCCCCCCAGGACGTAGTCGTACATCCGAGCCGAATGCGGAACCGTCGTGTCCACCTGAACCATGTCGGCCACTCCTGCCTTCCCACCGGTTACGCGCCGACATCGGTTCGCGTCCGGGCGCGCATCCAAGGAACGTATAAGCGCTTCCCGGATCGGACAACCGGCGTGGCGCATTCGTCCGCTTTGAACTCGGCATTCGTTCGCCAAGCCGTTCGCGGCCTCACCCGCTGCCACCCGCGCCGGTCGAGGAGCTGAGCGCGTGGACTGCGGCGGCGACCGCCTCGGGAGCGGAAATCATGGGCAGGTGGCGGGACTTGGGGATGATCGTCGGTGCCGGCGCGCCGATGCGCGCGGCGGTCTCGGTCGGGGTGCCCGCGTCGAAGACGTCGTCGTCGGCGCCGAAGACCACCGACTTGGGCACGTGCAGTTCGTGCAGTTGGGCCAACCGTCGGGCGGAGATGCCCAAGACCCCTTCGCCCAGCATGCTCCACAACGCGCCCTCTGCGCCTGCCACTTGGAAGGGGCGCCGCCATTCGTCGACACCCGCGCGGTCGAGCCTGGGACACTCGGGCCCGCACTGCGAGTCGTACATCCTGCGGATCAGCCCATCGACGCCGAGTCCGATGCGCAACAGGCTGGTTCGGAACGGATCGATCAGGACGTACTCGAGTGCGGCAGGTGGTCCGGCACCGGTGTCGAGCCCGTCGCCGTCCAGGAGCACTACTCCACCGATCCGCTCGGGTGCGCGCAACGTGGCCTCGGCGACGATCGCCGCGCCGCTGGAATGGCCCACCAGTATCGGTCGTTCGTCGGGGCCGCCCAGGCGCATGGCGTCGAGGAAGCCCAGGAGTTGGCGAGTCAGGTGGTCGACCGTGTACGGGCCGCGCCGTTGGCTGTATCCGTAGCCGGTGAGGTCGAGCGCGTAGACGCGATGATTCCGGGCGAGGATCGGCGCCGGCCGTCGGGCATCGGGCCGGTCGCCGCCGGCCGCCGGAGTCATCCGGTGTCGGTCGCCTGCGGGACGATCACCAGGGGACCCGGGGCGTGGTGGATGAGGCCGTGGGTGACCGATCCGAGGAGCATGCCGCGGAAACCGCCCACCCCTCGGGTGCCCACCACCAGGCACAACGCGTCCTCGGCGGCGTCCGCGAGGGAACGGATGCGATGGCCGAGGATGGTGATGCGCTCCACGGGCACGTCCGGATACTTCTCGCTCCAACCGGCGAGCGTCTCGCCGAGCCGGATCAACCCCTCCTCGACCTCGGACTCGCTGCCGAACGCGGCGACCATGTTCGCCGTCGGCGGGCGTACCTGGACCGCGCGCAGCGAGGCGCCGCGTAGCGACGCGGTCTCGAAGGCGTAGCCGACGGCGCGTTCGCAGCCGGGCGAGCCGTCGATCCCGACCACCACCGTCGGCGGCACGCCGGCGGCGGCTTCGGGGCCGCGGACGACGGCCACCGGACACGGCGCGTGTGCGCTGACCGGGACGGCGATGCTGCCGGTCGTGAAGAGCTCCGCGAGGGCGGACAACCGGCGCGACCCGAGGACGAGCATGGACGCGGCGTGCGCCTCGGCCCGCAGTACCTCCACCGGCCGGCCCTCGACCGTCTCGGTACCCACCTCCAGTGCGGGGTGCCCCGTCGCGGCCACGGCCCGCGCCTTGTCCAACAGCGCGTCGTCGGCCGCGTGCCGGCGCTCGGCCCAACTGAGGCGGGGTACCGACATCCCGGCCTCGGGGTAGGTCTCGACCGACCAGTCCAACGCGTGGGCCGTACGCAATCGGCCGTCGTGGCGGGTCGACCGCGTCGAGGCATCGGCCTCCGCCGGGTCGACCGGCCATTCCGACGCGTGCACGAGCCGCAATGGCAAGCCGTGTCGTACGGCCTCGTCCGCGGCCCAGCCGACGGCGAGCATGCCCGCCGCCGAATTCTCCACTCCGGCCACCACGGGCCGACGTCCGGTTGTCATGACAGCTCCCGATCACCCTGGGGAATCCGCCTCGATCGCGGTGCTGTCTACCACTGTCTCTCGGCGAGTGCCCCGACGGCGCGGCCACCGCTCTCGGGACACCTGTGGGTCGCCGCGGCGTCGCGGTGGGTAGCCCGCCGGAGGCGGCCGTGAGGCGAGGAAGGCCGTATATCGGCGTCGTGTCACCGGTCGAACCCGTACGGTGAGGACCGTCGAGCCGAGCCGCCTTCGCGCTTCGGCGTCTTCGAGGGCGGCCCGTCCGGATCGGAGAGGGCGTCACGATGGGTGAAGAGAGGGCTGTGGGCGTGGGTCCGTCGGGCATCGACGTGGCGTAGAGCGCTTCGGCGACGCGGCGGACCCGCCCGTGTTGTTGGTGATGGGCGGCGGGGCGCAGATGATCGATTGGCCCGACGGGTTGTGTGCCGACCGGCCGACCGCGGGCTGTACGTGATCCGATTCGATGCGGCCGCCCTCCATGCGGCCGACCTCGACACCGGAGCCCACCATGTCCATCGAACGACCGCTCGACGGCCGAGTTGCGATCGTCACCGGCGCGAGCCGGGGCATCGGCGCCGCCACCGCCCGCGCACTGCACCGCGCCGGGGCGGCGGTCGTCCTCGCCGCCCGCGACACCGACGCGCTGAACACGCCGGCCGCCGAGATCGACGCGGACGGCGGACGCGCGCTCGCCGTCCCCTCCGACGTCACCGACCCCGTCGCCGTCGAACGCCTGGTGGCCGCCGCCGTCGACCGAGTCGGCCGACTGGACGCGGCCGTCAACAACGCCGCGGGCGGCGGTCACCCGCCCACGCCGCTCGCCGACGTGGACGTCGCCGCCTTCGACAGTGCCCTCACCGTCAGCCTGCGCGGCGTCTTCCTGGCCATGAAGTACGAGATCCCCGCCATGCTCGGTTCCGGCGGAGGCGCCATCGTCGACATGTCCTCCACCGCCGGGCTCCAGGCCGTCGGCGGGCCGGCCGGCTATGTCTCGGCCAAGTTCGGGCTGATCGGTCTCACCCGGACCGCCGCGCTCGACTACGCCGACGCGGCATCCGGGTCAACGCGCTCGCGCCCGGGCCGATCCACACCGAGCAACTGGAGGCGGCGGGCGAATACGCGCGGCAGGCCGCCGCGCAGGCGATGCCCATGAAGCGGATCGGCGTGCCCGACGAGGTCGCGGCGGCGGTGGTGTGGCTGTGCTCGGACGCGTCGTCCTTCGTCACCGGCGCGACACTGCCCATCGGCGGCGGCAAACTCGCCGGCGCGCCGCCCTTCCGTAGGCCCGTAGGTACTCCGCCGCGCCTGGGCGGGTCGTCTTCGTGAACCTGCTCTCGACCGGTAACTGCGGTAGCACGCAAGGCTGTTGGGGAGCGTCGAACACGCCGACCCGGGCGTCGATCGGTGTGCGGTACCGGCGGTGGCGTGCCCGACGGATCGCGGTGGGAACCGATTCGGGTCGGTGGCCATCGAAGCGGCGTGACGACGACGGAAGACGGGGGTGCCCCCGACATGGGACCCGGGATCGAGACGGAATCGCCGAGGCGGAGTCGGTGGTGGACTCGTGCCCGGGTGCTCCTGGCCGCCGGCACGCTGTGTGCGGTTACGGGTGTGGCGGCGCTCGTGTGGGAGCCTTGGGCCGACGGTGATCCGGGGCGGGGGGACGCGGGCCCGGTGTTGGTTCCGGCGAGTCGGACGTATCCGGTCCTTCCCGATCCCTACGGTGACCGGTACGACGCGAAGTTGTCCCCGAAGTTGATCCGGGAACGGCACGCCTTTCGACAGCGAGTGGCCGACGTCGTGCAGCGGCATCTGCCGCCGGGGGCGGCGATGGCGATCAGCGAGCTCTCGTTCGGCGACTATCGGGTGACGATCGACGGGAACGAGTACCCGGTCACGTTGTACATCGACCCCCTTCGGCCGGCTCGGAAGCCACCGAAGGGCGTGGTCATGACGATGCGCTCGGATCCGGCTCCCGCCCTTCGGCCGCGGATGAGTATCGACCGGTACAACCCGAGATGCCAACCCTCGCCACCTCGTCTGCCGGGCCTGGGGTGCGTCGACGGGGCCCTGCCCAACGGTGAGTACGCCGCCGTGTACTTCCCCGAGAAGACGGACGTCCCGGATTTCCGACCCGGGGCCACCGGTCCGTCGGCATCCTTCCGGTATCGCAACGCCACGGTGCAACTCACCGTCCGCACTCAGGAGAAGTCCCGCGCCTTCCCACCGATCGGCGGCGAACAGTGGCTCGGTGTGGTGACCGACCGGGACTTCATCGAACTCGTCGACTACTGGCGCGCGCATCCGAAACTGAAGGGCAACGGCTGGTGAGGGCGGATGCGGGAGGAGTCGAACCGGGACCGCGTGGCAGCGTGTCCCGGGCCGAATGCGCGCACCGGTGAGGTCCGGCGGGCCGCAGACGAATGCGGCGGATCGGAACCGGTACGGGGAGCGTTGTCGACACGGCCGGGGAAGCCGGTGCCCGGCGACCCCATGCCGGTAGGGCAGGATGGGGCACATGAGCAACGTCTACTTCGACATCACCATCGACGATGTGCCCCAGGGCCGCATCGTCTTCTCCCTCTTCGACAAGGTCGTCCCCGAGACCGCGCGGAACTTCCGCGAACTCGCCACCGGCCAGCACGGCTTCGGCTACGCGGGTTCGTCCTTCCACCGGGTCATCCCGGAGTTCATGCTTCAGGGCGGCGACTTCACCCGCGGTGACGGCACGGGCGGGAAGAGCATCTACGGCGCGAAGTTCGCCGACGAGAACTTCACCCTCAAGCACGACCGTCCGTTCCTGCTGTCGATGGCGAACGCCGGCGCCAACACCAACGGCTCGCAGTTCTTCATCACCACCGTGGTCACCTCGTGGCTCGACGGCAAGCACGTGGTCTTCGGCGAGGTCGTCGAGGGTGCGGACCTGGTCAAGAAGATCGAGGCCCTGGGCTCGCGCTCCGGCAGCACCAAGAGCAAGATCACGATCGCCGCGTCGGGCGTCGTCGAGGGCTGATCCCCCACGCCACACCTACGGCGACCCCGAACTCGCGTCGGGGCTCGTCGGTGCCCCCGGGCGCCACGTTTCGGGCCGAGTGCCCCGTGGCACCCGGGGGCTTCGCACGCCGCGCCCCACCGTCGGCCGTCGCCACCGCCTCCGCTCAGCCCTCGTCCGCGCCCTCGTCACGCGCCTTGCCGGTCGCCTCCTCGGCCGTGCCCGCGACGGCCGACAGCAGGGGTCGTTCGAAGAGCGTGCGGAGCACGATCGTGCTGCCCGTGGAGCGGATCACCGGGACCGATCGGATCCGGTCGAGCGTGTCGGCGAGATCGGTCGTCGACGCCACCCTGACCTTGATCCACATGCAGTCCTCACCCGCGACGTCGTGCGCCTCCAGCACGGCCGGCTCACGCCGGATCGCCGCCTCCACCTGATCGCGCGCCGCCTTCCCGGCGTCGAAGCGCAACGCGACGAACGCCGCCGTGCCGGCATCCACCGTCTCGGGTGCGAAGGCCGCGTGATAGCCGGTGATCACACCGTCACGCTCCAGGCGCTGGAGGCGATCGCGGACCGCCGGCTCGGACAGGTCCACCGACTTCGCGAGCGCGCGCACGGTCCGTCGCCCGTCGTTGCTCAGCGCTCGAAGCAGTGCGCGGTCGATCTCGTCGAGCTGCCGTGCCATCGAATCCCCTTGTTTCCGCGAATGTGATGGATCTACTCTAAAAAAGGCTAGCAGCCGGTTCGGCTTAACTTATCGAGACATGGGGGCCACCTTGACTCCTCTAATGAGGGATCGACTGATGCCGTGGGCGGCTCTCGTCACCGTTTGGATCCTGTGGGGCTCGACGTATCTGGGCATTCGGTATGCGATCGAGACGATTCCCCCGCTGCTCTCGGCCGGAGTGCGGTTCCTGGCCGCCGGCCTGCTGATGTTCGCGGTGGTCGGACCCAGGCACGCGCGTGGCGCGCAGCGACCGACCTGGCCGCACCTGCGTTCGACCGCGATCATCGGTGGGCTGCTCCTGGTGGGCGGCAACGGGCTGGTCACCCTGGGCGAACAACACCTCGACTCGGGACTGGCCGCGTTGATCGTGGCGACGGTGCCGGTGTGGATGGTGCTGATCAACGCGGGAGTCACCAGGACGCGCGTGTCCGGCCCGGTCCTGCTCGCGCTGCTCCTGGGCACCGTCGGCATCGGCGTACTGGTCGGCGGCCCGGGCGGCGACGTGCACGCGGGCGGCACGGTCATGGTCCTGATCGCGTGCGTGTTGTGGGCGGCCGGCTCGGTGTACGCACGGAGCGCGCCGCTGCCGAAGCACCCGCTGGTGGTGGCCTCGTTGGAGATGATCACGGCCGGTGTGATCCTGCTCGTACTGGCCGCGCTGCGCGGCGAGTTCGGCCGGGTGGTGGTCGCCGACATCTCGACCGCCTCGTGGCTGGGCCTGGCCTGGCTCGTCTTCGCGGGCTCGATCGTCGCGTTCAGTGCGTACATGTACGTCAACAGTGTGCTCCCCAACGACACGGTGGCGACGTACGCGTACGTCAATCCGGTGATCGCGGTCCTGCTCGGCGCCGCGATCGCCCGCGAGTCGGTGGGCCCGAACGTGTACCTGGGCGGCGCGATCATCGTCGCCTCGGTGGTCTTGATCGTGGCCACCCGCTCACGCAGCCCCCACCCGCCCCGACCCACTCGCACCCGAGCCGCCGATGAGACGGCGGCGGCCGAACCGGCGAAATAGCCCGGCGCACCGGCCGCAGGGATTCCGCCCGGCGGGTGGGAACCCGTGGCGGGGACGAGGACACACAAGGGCGGGAACATTCCCACCGAGACCGACCGTGAGTTGTGGGACAGGGCCTGCCGGGGCGAGCGATCAGCCTTCGGCGACCTGCTCGACCGACACGCGCGCGCTGTCCCACAGCCACCTGTTTCGGCGCACCGCGTCGTCGGCTACCTCGAGCCGGACCCGAACGGAGGCCGGAATCCGCTGACATGCCCACCGGCCGTGCCCTGGACGGCGGGGGGAACCGAACCGGTCCTGAGGTACGCGTGCGCCTGCTCCGCCGGCTCGATCGCCGCGCGGAGCGGGCGCGCCCATCGCCGCGGCCGTCGCGCGCGGTTCCGGGACGGTCCCGGCGAAGTGGTCGAGCGAGCCGAGGGCGAGGGCCGACGCCCGGACCGCGTGCGGTGCGGACATCGGGCCGGCGACCGGGGTGCGGATCGTCGCGAAGGTGTCGCTCGGGACACCACCGCCGGCGGGGTACCGACCGAGCGCCGGACGCGGCACGGGTACAGGCGTCCGGATCGACGCCTGTACCCGTGCCGCGCGGGGCGTGCCCCACGAGGTCTGCTCACCTCGAGGTGTGCTCACCTCGGGGCTGCTCGGCTCAGGGCTTGCTCACCCCCAGCGTGTAGCTGCCCGAGCCGCTGTAGGCGTGCACGACGTAGCGGTAGCGACCGGCGGTTCCGTTGTAGTTGATCGTCTCGTTCGCCTGCGGTGTCGTGCCCGCGGCGACCTCGTTCCAGGCGGAGCCGTTCCACTTCTGCAGGGCCAGGTCGAAGTCGGTGCCGACGGGTCCGGTCAGGCAACCGGTGTGCGTGCCGGACGCCGTGGTCTCGTAGTACGAGTTGTTCGGCTGGATGGCCTGCGCGCCCGACGCGAGGGTGCCGGAGTAGGTGTTCTGCGCCCCGGCGCAACCGGTCGGCGGGGTGTCGCCGGTGACCAGGGTCAGTCCGTACGTCTGCAGGATCTCGTTGACCGGCTGGTGGTACGTCTCGCCGCCGGAGGAGCAGTTGCCGGATCCACCGGAGGTGACGCCCTGGGCCTGGCTGCCCGAGATGAACGACCCGCCGGAGTCGCCGGGTTCGGCGCACACCGTGGTGCGGGTGACGCCGGTGACGGTCCCCTGGGGGTAGGTCACGGACGTGTTGTGCTGCCGGATCGTGCCGCAGTGCCAACCGGTCGTGGAGCCGGAGCGGCAGATGGACGAGCCGGCCGGAGCCTGGGTGGAACCGGCGACGGGCACGGTGCCGGGATAGCGGTTGACGAGCGGCCGCGGGGTCCAGTTGGCGTTCGTGGCCACCCACGCGTAGTCGTTGCCGGGGAAGGAGGACGCCTGGAAGGTGCCCTGCGCAGCGCCGTTGCCGGTGGTGGTGGCGCCGGCGCGGCCGCAGTGGCCGGCGGTGACGAAGCCGTTCTGGGCGCCCCGGGTGATCGGGAACCCGATGGAGCAGCGGGAGGAGTTGTTGATGTTGTACGCGTCGCCGCCGCGCAGGTCGGCCAGCGCGCGGGGCTGCACGGTGGAGGGCACGATCTCGACGGCGGCGGCGTCGACACCGCTGTCCACGACGAAGGCGCGGGTACGGGCGGTGTCGTGGGACTGGACCACGACCTTGTTGGTGGCGACGTCGACATACCACAGCGGGGTGTCGACCGGTGTCCGGCGCAGCGCGGAGCGGTCGAGCGCCTCGCGGACTCGATCGAGGTCGGCGAGCGAGTGCGCGACCACGCGGGCGGTCGCTCCGTTCGCCTCGATGGTGCGCACATCGCGCCGGTCGGTGGTGGCGACCACGAACTGCGCGGAATCGCCGCTCAACCAGGCACCGGCCCAGTCGGCGCCCAGGCGTTGACGCAGGGCGGGCTCCTGGATCGCCGCGCGGTATTCGTTGGCCAGGCGGGCCTTGGCCGCGGTTTCGGTGAGGCCCAGATCGCGTTGGAGTGCCTCGACGACACCCTCGGGGGCGATGGGGGCCGGCTCGACGGGGACGACGAGGGCGTCGTCCGTGGTGGGGGATACGGGACTCGCTCCGGCCGTGGAGGCGGTGCCGCCGAGGGACAGGGCGGCGAGCAGAACGGCACAGGACATGGCCGCGACACGCTTGAGGCGCATGGGGACTCCTGTCGGTGGGGACGACAGAAACGTATCTGCGAGCGATGGGTCGAGGTACCTGTCAACAACCCCCTGTCGCGGTGTTATGGGTGGGCCGGCGGCGCTGTGCCGCAGGCCGGTCGCGACCTCCCGTCGTGAAGCCAAGTGCCTTGCCTTTGACGGAGATTGATGTGACGTCAGTCGGCGAGGGGAGAGCCGGCACGCGTTCAGTTCGCCGTTCCGTAGCCGTATCCGTCGTGCCGGGCGAGCCAGTCGACGTAGCGCGGTGCCTCTCGAACCGCCGCGGCGTGCGCGGCGCGGGCCTGGGCGGTCACCAGCGCGGCGGTCCGCGCGGCGGGAGCGTGCGGATGCCAGCCGATCAGATGCCGCCACGACAGCGGTACGCCCGCCAGCGGCACCCTGGCGATGCCGGGCGTCGCCGGCATCGTGGCTCTGCACAACCCGACGGCGCGGCCGACCTGGGCCAGGTGCACGCACGACGCCACGTCCGTCTCGTAGATCGCCTTCGGGGCGAATCCCGCCCGGGCGCACGCGGTGGAGAAGCAGTCGCCGAAACACCCCTCGCCCGGAACCACCACCCAGGTCTCGCCGGCCAGCGCGGCAAGGTCGGCCTCCCGCTCGCCGGCGAGCGGATGGTCGAGCGCGAGCATCAGGAAGACCGGATCGTTGCCGACCTCACGCCACGCGAGACCGTCGTGGTAGGCGGGGCGGCTCTCGCCGCACGCGCCGAGCAAGAGGAAATCCAGCCGCCCGGTGGCGACCATGCCGGCCAACTCCCGGTTGGACCACGACATGTACGTGGTGACCGCGTCGGCCCGATGGCCCTCCGCGAGGCGGTCCACCAGGCCGCCGAGTAACGGCCCGTGGGTTCCGCCGAGGCGGAACTTGGGGGTCACCTCGCCTCGGTTGGCGAACCGGACGGCCTCCTCCTGGAGTTCGCGGGCGGCGGGCAACAACACCCGGGCCCGGTCCAGGACCAGTTCGCCCAGCGGGGTCAACGTCACGCCCTCGCGGCCGCGCTCGAACAGGGCGCCGCCCAGGGCCTTTTCGATCCGCTTGAGTTGGGTGCTGAGGGCGGGCTGGGCCAGGCCCAACACGGCGGAGGCGCGGGTCAGACTGCCCGCATCCGCGATCGCCCGAATGGTGCGCAGATGGCGCAATTCCATGTCCATGCCCGGCAAGGTACGGCCGACAGGTGGCTGCTACAAGGGACTGACACACGTCACACGGCATCCGGCACAGACCCGAAAAGACCAACGGGACACCGCACCCGGAATCGAACCGCCGGCCGCGCCGAGCGGCCCCCGGCCGCGCGGGCACCTACGCGCGGAGCTCTTCGACGGGAGCGACAACCGCCGCGATCGTCGCGTGCCCGGCGCGACGCGGCGCGGCCCGGCTCGACCCGGTCCGGCTCGGACCGACCGGGCCGAGCCGGACCGGGCCGGGAGTGCCGCGGATCGGCGGGGCTTCAGGCGCTTTCGGCGGTGACGCGGCCGGTTTCGACGGCCTTCAGCAAAGACGCGTGGTCGCGCTCGTTCTGGTCGGCGTACGCCTCGGCGAACGTCGTCAGAGCTCGGTCGAAGCTGTCGCCGCCGCCCAGATAGGCGGCGATGGCGATGCGGTCGCCGGATCGGGCGTGGGCGCGGGCCAGGGTGGCGCCGCACAGTTCGCCGAACGCGCGCATGCCCCGCGGGACCATGAGCGAGGGTTCGGCGATGCCCTTCCAGTCGCGCAACTGCCTTACGTAGAAGTCCCGTTTGCGGCCGTCGATCCCGTCGACCCGTTCCCAGCCCAGGAGCATGTCGCCGGCGGACTGCATCAGGCGCTGGCCGGCGACGACCCGCTCTCCCTGGGTGGCGGTTTCGCCGGCGCCGACGTGGGCGGCCAGTACCGACTCGTCGGCCTCCTTGGCTTGGAGGATCAACGGGTCCCCTTCGTCCCGGCCGAGCAGGAGCAGGATCCAGCATCGGGTGCCGACGCTGCCGACGCCGACGACCTTGCGGGCCATGTCCACCACGGTGTACCGACCCAGCAGGTGTCGAAGGTCGGATCGCAGGGTGCGGCGATAGCGGTCGACCAGATCGCCGAGTCGGCGTTCGATCGCGTCGGGATCGCCGGCGGGCACGAACTCGGAGAGCGGGGTGATCAACGGCGGCGAGGAGATGAACCGAGGCTTGCCGTCTACCATGTGGGTGAGTTTGCCGAACGCCTGGAGGCTGTCCCGGGTACGCGCCTTGGCCAGAGTCTTGGAGAGCCGCTTGCGACCGCGCTTGTGCAACCGGCCCGACGCCAGGTCCCGCAGTAGCTCGGAGTCGGCCTTGGCGTACCACACGTCCAGGTCGCCCATGGCGGCGAAGCGGCGCATCTGCTCGCGGTAGGAGCGCACGGTGGTGCGGACGATGTCGGCGCGCTCGCGGTCGGTGTACTCGTTCTCCCGTCCCGCGATGACGAGACTGGTGGCCAGCCTCTTCACGTCCCACTCCCACGGGCCGGGCAACGTCTCGTCGAAGTCGTTGATGTCGAAGAGCAGGAGTCGCTCGGGCGAGGCCAGCAGTCGGAAGTTCAGCATGTGCGCGTCGCCGCACACCTGGGCCCGAAGGCCCGACATCGGCGTACCGGCGAGGTCGCCGGCCATGATCGCGGCGGCTCCCCGATAGAACCGGAACGGCGACTCGGACATGCGGCGGTAGCGGATCGGCACCAACTCCGGTACCCGTGAGGCCGATTGCTTCTCGATGACGTCGACCGGATCCGGCCGCTGCCGGGTCGGCGCGTATTCGGCGTGACTGGAACGGGACGCGTTCGCCCGCGCCGCCCGGCCCTTTTCGGCCCGCTCCCGGGGGGTGGGGCACGGAGCCCTGCGGGTGGCGACCTTCGGGTTCGCCCGGCGTGTGGCGGTTCCCGCCTTGGAGGTCATCGCAGGGCCTCCGGACTCGGGTCGGGATCCGCGATGCCGATTCGATCGGCAGGCGGGTGTGCGGTGCCGGAGCCTGGTGTGTGGACGGACATGGCGCTCCCGGTCCGGATCGACGATCTGGGCGAGGGCGGCACGCCGCCCTGTCCTCAGGAGACGTGGGACCGGCGGTTCGTGCGAGCCGGGTGCCTCGAACGTGTGACGGCTGTACGGCCGGGTGCCTCGAACGTGTGACGGTCCTGCCCATGGCGGGGCGCGACGCGATCACCCGATCGAAGCGGCGCCACGCCCCGCGATCGCGCCTTGCGTGCCCGCGACCACGCTTCGGCGGGTACCGGTGTCACCCGTACGGCAGCGCGGGGGTTGCGGCGGACAGGTGGGCGCAGTGTCGGCAGGCACGTGCCGAGTTCGCCATCACCGCGTGCGAGGCGGCGGCGAGCGTGCCGGCGCATGCGAGCAGGGGCCAATTCGTGGCCAGGAGCGAGGCGGTGGCGAGGGCGAGGGTCGTGACGGCCATGGCGACGCCGGCGATACCGGCGGCCCAGCCGACCACGAGCGGCAGCCGCTCGGGTGTCGGCAGCCGGCGGGCGAGCGCGCCGGTGGCGGCCAGGGTGGTGCCGGCCAGCAGCGCGGCGACGGTCGCGACGGCGGCCAGATGTACGGCCAACAGTTGTGCCACGTGCGGCAGTTGCCAGGAACGATCGTGGCCGGCGATACGGGCCAGGTACCAACAGGCGATCAGGACAGGGGCAGTGAGGGCCACCGTGCCGGCGGTGTGCCGGGCCTGGGCGATGGTCAGTTCGCGCTGGCAGCTCGGCGCGATCTCCTCGACGCTGCCGAACTCGCGTACCGCCTGGTGGGCGGCGCGTGGGTGGGGCATTCCGTCGTCGGCGTGGGCGGCGGCCGTGTCGGTGAGGCCGTCGCGGATCTCCTCGATCATCCGGGCCTTGGCGCGAGCCGGTCCGCGCAGGACGGCGGTCAGGGCCGCCACATGGTCGCCGATGGGGTCGACGTGGCCGGTGCCCGCGCTCATGTCGCCGCCGGCCCGGGCGACGGGGAGGGGTTCAGGACCGAGCCGATCGCCTTGGTGAACTCGCGCCACGCCGTGCGCTCGCCGGCCAGGGTGTGCCGTCCCGCGTCGGTGAGTTCGTAGCAGCGCCGCCGCCGTTCGCCCTCTGAGTGCCAGCTGCTGCTCAGCAGTCCGAGCCGCTCCAGTCGCTGGAGCGCCGGGTAGATCGTGCCGGTGCGCAATTCGAGTGCGCCATCGCTCCTGTGCTGTACCGCGGCGATGATCGCGTAGCCGTGCAACGGCCCCGATTCGAGCACGGCCAGCAACAGTCCGTCCAGGTGCCCGCGCACCGCGTCGGTCTTCATGAGTAGGCAGCCTACCCAAAAAAGCTGTAGGCGGTGTATGTATTGGCAGGCAATGTATCTACGTCGGTGCCGGGCGCGCTCCGCTGCGCTTCGCCCTGCCCTGCCCCGTTTTTCGAACAGGAGACCTCGCGGTGACCAAGCTGTTGTTGTCCGTGCACGTGCTCGCGGCGATCCTGGCGGTCGGATCGATCGCCGTGGCCGCCTCGATGTTTCCGCGATACGCACTCCGGGCGTGCGGCGACGACCCGAACGGGCGGGCCGCCGCGATCGCCGCGCTGCTGCACCGCGTCTGTCGCGGCTACGCCGTGGCCGGGCTCGCCGTACCGGGCTTCGGACTCGTCACCGGTGCCGCTCTCGGCGTCCTCACCGATGCCTGGCTGATCGTGTCACTCGTGCTGACCGTGATCGCCGCCGGCGTCCTCGCCCTGGCCGTGCTCCCCGACCAGCAGCGGTTGCTCGGGACCGCCGGCGGGCCCTCCGCCGGGGAGACGGCACGCCCGATGGCGACCCGCCTGAGCATGGTCACCGGCATCTTCAACCTCCTGTGGGCGATCGTCGTCGTCCTGATGATCGTCCGACCCGGCTCGACGACGGGCGCCTGACCCCGGGATCATCGCCGAACAGGCCCGGTGTGGAGGGGAGTTGGCGGCTGCCCGGGCCGTCGGCACCTGACAGATCGGGTCGGGAGCGATAGGCTCCCCCGCGATGACCACTCATGTTGTGAACCGATTGGGGGTCCCGTCCGCGCGAAGTGAGTGCTGATGCTCACTCGAACCGCGAACAGGGATTCCCGCCTTTCCTTGTGGCTGCGCGTGCGTGAGTTCGCCGTGCCGCCCGCCATGATCGACACCGCCACCGCCCGCCGGCATACCGGGGACTGGTCGGGGGCGTGCGCTGCGGCACGCGTCGATGTCGATCTCGATCTCCGCTCCTTGGCACGCACCCACGGCCGCGAGCTCGCGGCCCGGGTCCGGGACGATCTCCGCCACCTGGCTCCCGATCTGTTGCGCTGGCACATGCCGAGGATCGGCCCCGACGGGCTGCTGCGCCCGGGGCTGACCATGGCGTTGGCCCGATACGACGACCCGGATCGCGCGGGTGGCGGCCCGGTGTACCTGGTGGCTCGGACTCCGCCTGCCTGGGCGGACGCCGGTCAGCGGATCAGCCTGATGGTGTGGGACGGAACGCGTCGCGCGGCCGACGCCGAGCGACGCCGGCATCCGCACCCGCATCCCGACCGACGCTTTCGTCTCGATCTGCACCGTCACCTGTGGGACGCGCGCAGGAGCGGCGAACTGCGGATCCGGTCGGGGGCGGACCGGCTGCCCGCCGACGACCCCGCCGAGGCGCTCCCCGAACCCTGGCCGGCCCTGGCCCTGCCGGCGGGACGGAGCTGCGCGGTCGACCGGTGGGCGGCCGAGGCCGGCATCGTGCTCCGAGCCGAGGGCCGATCCACCGGCACGGTCACCGCGCGGATCGGCGTGCGACATCGGCTCGCCCTGGACCTGATCGCGGGCCGGGGCGATGTCGGGCCGCCCGTGCTGCGGATCTCGGCGGCGTCCGCCCGTGCCGCCGAGCCGACGATCCTGCCCGACGCCGCGACCTGGGTGCCGCCGGACCTGGAACTGATCCGGGCCGGCGCGATCGACGTGGATCGGCTGCACCCGCTGGTCGGCGCGGCACTGGCCCCGGATCACGCGCCGACCGAGCCGTCCCGCACCGGACACCCGGCGGGACCCCCGGCCGAGCGTCCGGTGGAGTGTCGGGGAGCCCGGCATCGGATCGGCCTGGTCGACGGAGTGCTGGTACCGCTGGACCACGACCCGGCCGAGATTCGCCGCGAGGAACTGCTTGCCGCACTCACCGGTACCCCACTGCCGTGTCTGCGGGTCATCGACGAGGTGCACCGTCGTCCGGAGTGCCTGACCGGTGTCCGCGAACGCCTGGACCACGGCGACTTCGCCGGGGCGTTGGCCGTCGTCGAAGGCCTGCTCGGCCCCGACGCGCTGCTGCGCGCCGGCGCGCTCCGCGACGAACTCGAGACGGCCGCACAACGACGGATCGTCCACGGGCTGTTCCGGGCCGGGCTGACCGAACCCGGACCCCGCCCGGACCGTCGCGGCCCGCGCCGCCGCCGCTCCCACTGACACCAAACCACCGGTCGATGCCCCGGGGACTCCCGTCCCCGTACCGACTCGACCCCTCACGAACCCGAAGGTGATCGCACATGCCCACATCCACCATGCCCACATCCACTCCGACCGCCACCACCACCGCTCCCCACGCCGACCCGGCCGGCGCCTCCCGAACCGATCCCCACGCCGACCCCGCCCACGCCTCCCGACTCGACGTCGCCGGCGACCTGTTGGCCCTGCTGCGGGAGACCGACACCGAGCCGCGCCCCGACCTGCAACTGGAGGCGCTGACCCTGGCCGTGGCCGCCGACCTGCCCGTGCTCCTGCTGGGCGAGCCGGGCATCGGCAAGACCGCGGCGCTGACCCGGCTCGCCGAGGCCCTGGACCTGCCGCTGACCACGGTGGTCGCCAGCGTGCACGAGCCGTCCGACTTCTCGGGTTTGCCGATCGTCGGCGACGATCCCGCCGAGCAGGGTGTGCCGATGGCCCCGCCGGACTGGGCGGTGCGCCTGGTCCGGGCCGGCCGAGGACTGTTGTTCCTGGACGAGTTGTCCACCGCGGCACCGGCCGTGCAGGCCGCGCTGCTGCGCCTGGTGCTCGAACGCCGGATCGGCGCCCTGCAACTGCCGCCCGGGGTACGGATCGTGGCCGCCGCCAATCCGCGATCCTCGGCCGCCGACGGCTGGGAGCTGAGCCCACCGCTGGCCAATCGATTCGTACACCTGCGGTGGACCCATGACCACGAGGTGGTGGTCCGCGGCCTGGGCGGGGTCTGGCCCCGGGCGACCCTGCCCACCCTGGACCCGGAACGACTCGCGGAGTCGGTGGCCTTCGCCCGCCGCGCGGTGTGCGGGCTCCTCACCGCCCGCCCGGCACTGGTACACCGACTGCCCAGCGGCGAGACCCGTCGGGGCGGCCCCTGGCCGTCCCCGCGAAGCTGGGAGATGGCGCTGTTTCTGACCGCCTTCGCGACCGCGGCCGGATCCACCCGCGAGGTGCTGTCCCTGCTGGTCCGAGGGGCCGTCGGAGACGGCCCCGGGCTGGAGTTGCTGGCCGGCCTGGACCGGATGGACCTCCCGGACCCCGAGGACCTGCTCGCCGACCCGGCGAGCGCCGTCCTGCCCGAGCGCGGGGATCTGCGCCAAGCCGTACTCGACGGCGTCGTGGAAGCGGTCCGCAAGCGCCCGGAGAAGGCCCGGTGGGACGCGGCGTGGGCGCTCCTGGTCCGGGCGTTGGACACCGGCGCGCCGGACCTGGTGGTCGTGCCCGCGAGCACCCTGGCCGCGCTGCGGCACGAGGACTGGGACGTACCGGCGTCGATCGATCGGCTCGCCGGAGCGGTGTCGCTGTCCCGACGGGCCGAGCGCGCGGCGGAGCGGGCGGGCGTCGCGGCGAAGGCCGATCGATGACGCCGGGCACGCCGGGCGGATCGGGCCCGCCGGGGACATTGGACCTGGACAAGCTCTACGCCGCCCGGTTGTACGCCGCCCGGGTCCGGCCGTACCTGGCCACGGCGCTGTTCGCCCTGCACATCGTGGAGTCGCGGTCGGTGCCGACGATGGCCGTCGACCGGCACTGGCGGTGCTATGTCTCGGCGAGGTTCGTGGACCGCATGCCGTTGGAGGAACTCGCCGGGGTGTGGGTGCACGAGGTGTCGCACCTGCTGCGCGACCATCACGGACGCGGAGACCGGGTCGCCCGCGAGCGCGAACTGCACGGCCCGGGGGAGCGACTGCGAATCAACATCGCCGCGGACTGCGAGATCAACGACGACGTGTTCGGCGACGGCTTGGTCCGGCCCGAAGGCGCGGTCGTGCCAGAGGCGTTGCACCTGCCCCGCGGCGAACTCATGGAGGACTACCTGCGCCTGTTCCGGCTCGGGCGGCTCACACAGAGCATGGTCTGGCTGGACTGCGGCAGCGGTGCCGACGGGCTGGAACGGGAGTGGGACCTGGGACCGGACGGCGCGCACGGGCTCAGCGGGCAGGAACGGGACGCCGTTCGGTTCCGGGTCGCGCAGGGCATCACGGCCCGTCCGGGGGACGCGCCGAAGGGGTGGCGGCGCTGGGCGGAGGAGGCGTTCCATCCGCCGCAGCCGTGGCGGGAGTTGCTGGGCGCGGCCGTGCGTTCGGCGAGTTCCGGGTCCGGCGCGGGGCAGGACTACTCGTACGGCCGGCCGGCGCGGCGCTCGGTGAGCCTGCCCGGCGTCGTGCTGCCGAGTCTGCGGCGCAGGCCGCCTCGGGTGGCGGTGGTCATCGACACGTCCGGGTCGGTCAGCGACGCCGAACTGGGCAGCGCGCTCCTGGAGGTGGCCGCGATCTCCCGTGCCGTGGGCGGCCGTCGGGACATGGTCACGGTCGTGCCGTGCGACGCGGCGGCCGATTTCGCACGATCGTTGTGCCATGAGGAGGGCATCGCGCTGATCGGCGGCGGGGGTACGGACCTGCGCACCGGCTTCGTGAAGGCGCTGCACACCCGGCCCCGACCGGACGTCGTGGTCGTGCTGACCGACGGGCAGACACCGTGGCCGGCCACGCAACCGCCGTGCCGGACGGTGGTGGGCCTGTTCCCCCGAGAGCGGAGATCGTCCCGGTACGAGAACGATCCCGACTACGTACCGGACACGCCGCCCGAGTGGGCGCGCGTGGTGGTCATCGATTCGGGATCCGGCGCTCGATGAGCGGACCCGGGACGGCGTACCGAGCCCGTCCGGGCCGCCGACGGCCCTTCGTCGACGACGGGTGCGGGTGAGGCCGCTGCCCGATGGGCAACGGCCTCACCCGCAAGGGTGGTGATCGCCTCGGATCGGCGCCGTCGAGCGGCACCGATCCAACGGTCAGCGCGCGATGCCGGCCTCGATGGCCTCGATGATCCGCGGGCGCAGTTCGGCGGCGCTGATGATCGCGTCCACCGAACCGACCTCGACCGCACGCCGGATGCTGTGCACCCGGTCGAACTCGGCGGCGACCTCGCCGAGTTTCTCCGCCCGGACGGCGGACTGGGTCTCGGCCAGCAGCGCGTTGAGCGCGGCGCGCTCGGCGCCGCCGGCCGCCGAGACCCGGGCCTGTAGCCCGGTCACCCGCGGGTCGGTCGCGGTGCGGTTGTTGACCTCGCCGGAGAAGACGACGGCCGCGGCCGGGGCGCCGCCGAGTACGGACGCGAACGAGCCCTCCAGGGCCAGGACGGTCATGTTCGGGTTGAGTGCCTTGGAGAAGACCACGAACGCGCCGCCGTGGTAGCGCGAGATCACGCAGAACACGATCGGACCGTCGAAGTTGACGATGGCCCGGCCGATTTCGGCGCCGTACTCGAGCTGGACCTTGCGCATGGATTCCGGTGATCCGTCGAACCCGGAGAGGTTCGCCAGCACCACGAGCGGCCGGTTGCCGGAGGCGGCGTTGATCGCCCGGGCGGTCTTCTTCGAGGACTGCGGGAACAGGGTGCCGGCGGTGTAGGTGTCCGGGCCGTCCGTGGGCGGGAAACCGCGTCGCGGAACCGGCCGAGACTCGATGCCGATCAGGCAGACCGGCCGCCCGCCGATGTGCACGTCCTGCACCGCCGCGGTGTCTGCGTCGGCCATGCCCGCCCAGCGCTCCAGCACCGGATGGTCCTGGTCGGAGAGCGCGCGCATCACGGTCCGGATGTCGAACGGCTTCTTGCGGTCCGGGTTGTGCTCCGCGGAGAAGATCTGGCCGACGGTGGTGAAGTCGCTGTCGGCGATCGTGTGCGGGAACTCGCGGACGTCGCGGTCGGACGGGTCCTTCGTGACCGCCTTGCGCGGCGCGCTCTCGCCGGGCACGACGTAGGTGTGGTCGTAGTGGGCCATCAGGACGTCGCGGGCGGCGGCGAGGTCGGGTGCCCAGTACTGGGCCTGGCCGT
>NZ_JBIWJT010000025.1:0-57534 GCF_044765325.1 Embleya sp. NPDC127516
ATCGTGTTCTGCGTGATCTCGCGCTACCACGGCGGCGCGTTCGTGGTCTTCTCCAAGGCACTCAACCCGAACATGACCGTCCTGGCCCTGGAGGGGTCCTTCGCCTCGGTCCTCGGTGGTGCGCCCGCGGCGGCGGTGGTGTTCTCCGGCGAGGTCAACCGCCGTACGGCGGCCGATTCGCGTGTGCGCGACCTGGAGGCCCTCGTCGCGGCGGCCTGTGGTGCCGAGCGCGCCGGGTTGATCGCGGAACTCGACGAACTGCGCTCGTCGGTGCGGGCGCAAAAACTCGGCGAGGTGGCCGCGGAGTTCGACCGGGTGCATGACATTCGGCGTGCGGTCGAGGTCGGTTCCGTCGACGCGGTCATCCGAGCCGCGGAGTTGCGCCCGCGGATCATCGAGGCGATCGAGTCCCGCCTGCACCCGACCGACGAGCGCCGTGCGGAAGCGGCCCAGGGCGAACAGCGGGGGTCCCTGCGCGAGGCGCCCGCGCCGGAGTCGACCCGCCTCTGACCCCTGAATGCAGCAGCGCGGCCTGCGTCCGTACGAGTGGTTCCGAAAATCCGGCGCAGGGGTGGTGAGCAGCGGCGATGCCCGAAAAGCCGTGAATCCGGCGGCGTTTCGGGTGTCGGCTGTGCACCTCGGCCCCCGGATCTGCGTTCAGGATGAATCCGACCACCTCGGCCGAGGTGGTGCTTTCCAAGGCAAGGGGTTTTCATGCGCAGGCTCACTCGCGCTTCCGTCACGGCCGTCGCGGCCGTGCTCCTGGCGGGTGCCGCGTCCGCCGCACCGGCGTTCGCCCTGGACGGCGTCGCCGACCGGCCGGCGTCGGCCCCGCAGCCGGGCGGTCACGGCTCCGGTGACGGCGACTCCGGCGGCGGTGGCGGCGGTGGCGGCATCTTCGGTGGTTGGGGCTACGGCCACGGCGACGCCCACGGCGGCGGCGGTGGCGGCGGCTGGGGCCCGTGGGGCGGCGGTGGCGGCGGTGGCGAAGGTGGCGGCGGCGGTTGGGGCGGCCTGCGGTAACCACCGCCACCCCGCTACCGCGGATGACATCGGCCTGCTCGATCCGATCGGATCGAGCAGGCCGATGTTGTTGCGGCGTTCGTCACGGCGACGTGGTGTTCGCTACGACAGTGTGCCCGCGGTGTCCTTCGGCGCCTGACGTGCGACCTTCGCCGTAGCGCGTTCGATCGAGGCGTGCACGACCGGTTCGAACGCGGAACCCAGCAACCGGGTGCCGAGGTCCATCACCTTCGCGTCGAGGCCGATGCACACGCGGGAGCGGCCCTTGCGGACGCTGGTCAGGATCACCCGTGCGGCCTCCTGCGCCGAGGTCTTGGACAACGAGTCGTGGATCGCCGCGACCTCGGCCCGGTCGGTTCCCTCCGCCGCACGCGAGTTGCGCACGATGGCGGTCTTGATCCCGCCCGGGTAGGCGGTGGTCACCCCGATCTCGGCGCCCTCGCGGCGGAGTTCGTTGCGCAGCGATTCGGAGAACCCCCGGACGGCGTACTTGGTCGCCGAGTAGGCGCTACGCCTCGGCATGCCGAACAACCCGAACGAGGAGGACACGTTGACCACGTGGGCGCCGCGCTCCGGGGCGGCACGGCGAAGGTGCGGGAGGAACGACTTCGTACCGTGGACCACGCCCCAGAAGTTGACGCCCATGATCCACTCGAAGTCGGCCCACTCCATCTCGTCGACGCTCGCGGTCAACGCCACACCGGCGTTGTTGACCACCAGGTTGACCTGGCCGAAGCGCTCCGCCGTGGTGTCCGCCCAGCCCTGTACCATCGCACGCCGAGCCACGTCGACCACGTCGGCGTACACCTCCTTCGCGCCCAGGTGCCGGGCCTGTTCCGCGGTCTCGTCCAAGCCGTCCGCGTCGACGTCGGAGAGGGCCAACAGCGCGCCCTGTCGGGCGAGGGCGAGCGCGAGAGCCCGGCCGATCCCCGAAGCGGCTCCCGTCACCGTGCACACGCGTCCTGCGTAGTCCCGAATCACGGGCTCACTCCAAAACTGGAAGACATTCGGATGACGGTCGGCGTTCCCGGAATCAGGAGAAGGCGCCGACGGTGGTGCGCAGGTCGGCGGAGAGGTCGGTGAGCAGACTCGGCAATGCCTCGTGCACGTACAGGTGTCCACCGGGATAGGTGCGCAACCGCATGGGCAACGTGGTCTGCTCCTGCCAATTCGACAGGGATTCCACGGCGACCAGCGTGTCGCCCCGAGCGCCGAATACACTCATCGCACAATCCAGCGGCGCCTCGTGCACGTATTGGTGCTGGAGGGCCAGCAGGAGATCGGCCATCATCGGCGGACCGAAAGCAGTCATCGCGCCCTGGTCCCGAAACACCTCGGGGGGAAGCAGGTCGGTCAGACCCAATTGGCGCCAGGGTTGGTCCGACACCAGGATCGGTCGGCACGCCCGCGCGAACGCACCGCCCTGGGGCGGGGGTACGGCGGACAGGGCCAGCAGCGACGGCATGGCGTGGCCGCATCGGCGCAGCTCACGCACGGTGTCGAAGGCGATCATCGCGCCGATGCTGTGGCCGAAGAAGACGTAGGGACGGCCGTCGTCGGTATCCAGGACGAGTTCCGCGACCATCGCGCACAGTTGCGCCGGATCGGTGAGCGAGACCTCGCCCGCCCGTGCGCCGCGTCCCGGAAGTCGTACCGCGGTCAGTTCGACCGAGTCCGGCAGGTATTCGACCCACGGCGCGAACATCATCGCGTCCGCACCCGCGTAGGGGATGGCGAACAGCCTTACCGGGGCCTGCGGCCGGGGTGTGAAGGTGACGAGGTCGGGGCGTGGTGAAGTGCTGAGCGGACGGCAGATGGATTCCACAGGCGATTCTCGATTCGTCTCGCGCGAAAAGGCGGCGGGATCGGGTGCGCTCGGCGAAAGCCGGCTGATCGCGGAAACTCTATGCCCCCGCGGGAGTTGGGCCGGAAACACGATCCGCCGAACGGGGTAATGGAGTCGACGCTATCGACAAATGACCGGAACGGCCTTTCGAATGAGTCGACTTGCAGAACAGATTCGGATCGCGGTCACCACCGGGGCCCGGGTCGAGCACGGATGGGAATTGAACTCCGCTTCATGGTCGAGTCTTTGCCATGCCATGGCACGGTGGTGTCGATCCCGCGACCGGGTCAGGGTGTCTGTTGGTCAGGGCCTTCGCTTGCCGAGTCCGCGGTCTGGCCGACCAGCTCCGGGCAGGCCTCGGCGCGTGCGTCGGGCAGCTTGGCGCCGATCTCGCGGGGGCGACGCCGGGGGAGCGTGGGCGCCCACCAGTTGGCTCGGCCGGTCAGGCGCATCAGTGCGGGGACCAGGATGCCGCGCACGACGGTGGCGTCCACGACGACGGCGACCGCGAGGCCGACGCCGACGGTCTTGAGCAGCGTGACGTTGGACATGGTCAGCGCGACCATGGTGGCGGCGACGATCAGGGCCGCGGCGGTGAACAGGCGGCCCGTGTGCTCGATCCCGAAGACGATCGAACGGGTGTTGTCCCCGGTGCGCACGAACTCCTCCTTGATCCGGGCGAGGAGGAATACCTCGTAGTCCACGGAGATCCCGAAGGCGACGGCCAGGGTCAGCAACGGCATGGTGGTCTCCAGCGATCCGTTGGTGCTGAAGTCACCAACCAGCCACCGCAGATGACCGTCCTGGAAGACGTAGACGATGGCGCCCAGGCTCGCGGTGATGCTCAACAGCCCCATCAGGACCGCCTTGATCGGCACCAGGACGCTGCGGGTGAACAGGAAGAGCATGACCAGGGTGCCGATCAGCATGATGCCCGCGCCGTAGGGGAGGGCCTCCCGCAGGGTGTGCTTGGTGTCGGTCAACTCCGCGGCCTTGCCCGCGACCAGGTGGGGTTGCGGCGCCGGCAGGGTCCGCAGCGTGTGCACGAGCGCGACCGTCTCCGGCGCCTGACTGTCGGCGGTACTGACCACCCGCAGCACACTGCCGATGACGACGGGGGGAGCCGGCGCCGGCGGCTCGACCGGGCGTACCACGACCCGCGTTTGGTCGTCAGGGGCCGGTACGTCGGCCGCCGGTGTCGACGGCGAGGGCGACTCCGGTACGTCGATCACCGGCGCCGAAGGCGACGGCGACTGTGGTCCGTTGCTCGCCGGGGGCGACTGTGGTCCCGGGACGGGCAGGCCGGCACGGTAGTCGCCGGTGTCGGCGAGTACGTGCGCGACATGGGGCAACGCGGACAACCGCCGGGCGTAGGCGTCGATCGCCGGGCCGTCGGTCGCCGCGTTCGCCCGGGGCAGCACCACCGGGATGATGCGCTCGGGCGGGTCGGCGAAGTCCGTGCGCAACAGGTTGGCCGTGGCGTGGGGTTCGGAGCGGGTCGGCAGGATCGTCTCGTCGACGGTGGTGAACCGCGCGTGCAGGAAGGGCAGGGCCAGGACCAGGAGCAGTACCGCGGCGGCGCCGCCGCACAGGATCGGGCGGGCGGTGGCGACGGTCGCGATCCGACGCCAGAGCGGACTGCCGCCGCCCACGCGCCCGGACCCGCGCCGGAACCGGCGGAACGGGTCCAGCCGGTCCAGGCGCGGCCCCAACACGGCCAGCAGTGCGGGCAGTACGAGCAGCGAGGTCAGCGCCGAGATGATCACGACCAGGATCGACGCCCACGCCAACGAGCGCAGCAGTTCCAGCGGGAAGACGAACAGCGCGGACAGGCACAGGGCCACCGTCGCCGCGGAGAACAGCACGGCACGTCCGGCGGTGGCCATGCTGCGGGTGATGGCCCGGCGTGAATCGGCGCCCCGGGAGAGCTCTTCGCGATATCGGGTGACGATGAACAGGGCGTAGTCGACGGACAGCGCGAAGCCCAGGGCGGCGCAGATGTTGATCGCGAACACGGTGATCGGCATCACCAGGGTCAACGTGGCCAGCACGGCCAGGGCGCCGGCCACCGAGACCGCGCCGACGGCGAGCGGGATCGCCGCCGCGGTGAGCGACCCGAAGGCCAGCAGCAGGATGATCATGGTCAGCGGCGCCGCGAGCAATTCCCCGCGTTTGAGGTCGCGTTCGGACTCGTCGGTGGCCTGCGCGTTCAGCCAGGCGGGCCCGGTGGCGCTGACCCGCAGACCGTCGCCGGCGGCCTTGCGGGCGGCCGGGACCAGGGAGCGCGAGGTGGCCACGTGGTCGCGTTCGCTGCCGGTGAGGTCGACGCGGATCAGGGCGCCGTGTCCGTCCCGGGAGCGCAACAGGGTCGAGCCGGTGCTCCAGTAGGACTGGGCCTCGCGCACGCCGGGCCGTCCCGCGACCGTGGCGGTGAGCTGGCGGCCCGTCTCGGCGACCGCGGCGTCGTCGACGGGTGTGTCGGCGCGGACGTAGAGCACCAGGTCGGCGGCCTTCGCCCCGTAGCGGGCGGCGACGCGCTCGGCCTCGGCCGCCTGGGTGCCCGTCGCGGTGAACCCGCCGTTGGACCAGCGGTCCCTGGCCCCGGCGACCACCGTGGCGGCCAACACCAGGACGATCATCGCGCCCACCAGGAGCCAGCGACGATGCCGAACACACCACCCCGCGAGGCGGTTCAGCGCGCCGCCGGGCGGGCGCTCGTGCGACACCTCGTGCTCGGGGGGCGGGACCGGGATTGTGTCGAGCATTGCATGTCCTCCCATGGCGACGTTGCCTGCGCGGTGGGTGGCGTCGCCCGTGAACCGAGATCAGGTGGAGACGCGGCGGGCCCCGAACGGCCGGCGCCCGGGGCCGGCGGCCATCGACGAGGGGTATTTCGTTGCCGGCGGTCCGCCGCACACACGGGGATGTCCGGGGAATCACTGCTCGCGCCGGAAGCGAGGTTACCCCGCCGCGGACCGGCAGGTCGCGATTGCGGACATCGACCACGCCGATCCCGGAATTCGGACGAAGATAATCCGACAGTCGCACCGAGATTCGAGCGAATACGCGTACGAATATGTGCCGGTTTCGTCCGTTTGGGTCATTCGCCGACCCGACGACGCGTCCGCAGACAATTGGTCCATCATGATGAATCCGACTCGATCGCCTGTTAGCGGAGCTTTCCGGTCCCGTGTCCGTGCATAGAATCGACCCGCAATACCGGTCATCGGGTCCCATCGAGAAGAGGCACACGATCTTGCGGGTTACATTGACTGGTGGCACCGGTTTCCTCGGTCTGCGACTCATTCGTGAACTTGTGAACCGGAATTGTTCCGTCACCCTGCTGTCGCGTCGCGGCGATGTAAGTGCGATCGACCGAGCCTCCCAGGCTTTCGGTCGACTGGCGGAGCCGTCGGCTTTCATCGACAAGTTTCGTCGGCGCGCCGACGAAATCGAGATCGACATCGCGCAACCGTTGTTCGGCCTCCCGGACGACACGGTGGAAAAGCTCGTCCGGCGGACCGACATGTTCCTTCACAGCGCCGGCAACATCGACCTCAACACGGGCGCCCGTGCGATCCGGCCCGTCAATGTGAACGGGACGCAAAATTTCCTCGACATCGCGTCCAGGAGTCCCTACGGCGCGCCGTTTTGTCATGTCAGCACCGCTTTCGTGGCCGGTGCGCGACGATCCGGAACGGTGTACGAGGCCGACCTCGTCGACACGTACGGCTTCGAGAACGAATACGAGCGGTCCAAGTGCGACGCCGAAGCCCTCGTGCACCGCTGGTCCGGTGAGAAGGGAATCCCGGCGCTGATCATGCGCCCCAGCATTCTCCTCACCGACCGCCCGCCGGTGCCGGGTCTGCCGGCCCACCCCTTTCAGACCATCAGCGCACTGCTGCGCGCGTCGACCATCGAAAGGGGCATCGCCGGTCTTTCGATTCCGCGAGGTCTGCGGCCGGTCATCCACATGGTGGGACGGGTCGACGCCCAGCTCAACTGCCTCCCGGTGGAGGACGCCGCGAACGCCATGGTCGGCATCGCCGCGGAATACCGTTCGACGACCGTCGAGACCCATCACATCGTGCATCCGGAGTACGTGGCGGCCACGACGCTCATCGAGCTCTTCGAGAAGTTCGCGCCGATCCGTATCGTGCTGAAAACCGCGCTGCCCGAGCGGCTCTCCCCGGCCGAACAGCGCTTTCACAGCTACGCC
The DNA here is from genome assembly GCF_044765325.1 of Embleya sp. NPDC127516. Lineage (NCBI taxonomy): Bacteria > Bacillati > Actinomycetota > Actinomycetes > Kitasatosporales > Streptomycetaceae > Embleya > Embleya sp. NPDC127516. The sequence continues at coordinate 7,089 of NZ_JBIWJT010000025.1, forward strand.
GGATTCTCCGCGTACTTTCGCCACACGCGCGTCTTCGACGACCGCAACGCGCGCCGTGTCCTGGGCGCGCCCTGTTCCCGGACGCCCGTCGACATGGCCTACCTCCTGGCCGGAACGCACGGGATTCTATGACGGTCGACGACCCCGAAATCCGGCCAACTTTCCGAAAGGCCACAGGAGAAACCGTTCATGACCATCGGACTGCAGGCATCACCCCGTCGTGAATTGCCGGACCCCACCGCCGACGGTCTCCTGGCCGTGCTCCGCCAACCGCGGAGCGCGGCCACGATCGTTCGGCGCCGGTCCGACTCCGCGACCGTAGCCGTGCCCGGTGACGCGCCGGTCGAAGGCTGCGAAGTCGTCGGCACACTCCCTCCGTTGTACCCCGAATGGCTGGGCGACAGATCCTTCACCGCCGATCACGGCGTGCGATTCCCCTATGTGGCCGGTGAGATGGCCCAGGGGATCGCGGGCGTCGCCATGGTCAAGGCCATGGCCCGAGCGGACCTGTTGGGGATCTTCGGCGCAGCCGGCCTGCCGATCGACGCGGTCCGGCGGGCCATCGAGGAACTGCGGCGGGACCTGCCCGAACACGCCTCGTGGGGCGTGAACATCATCCACAACCCGCACTCGCCCGCCTGGGAGAACGAGGTGGCCGCCCTCGCCATCCGACACGGCGTGCGGTGCGTTTCGGTGTCCGCCTTCAGCGAGGTCACCCGAGCCCTCGTGCACTGTTGCGCCGCGGGCCTGCGCGCGCGGGCCGACGGCCGGGTGGAGCGGCCCCGGATGATGATGGCCAAGGTCTCGCGTCCCGAGGTCGCCGAACAGTTCCTCGCCCCCGCGCCGCCGGCCCTGCTGCAAGAGCTGGTCGCCGAGGGGCTCCTGACCGCGGACGAGGCCGCCCTCGCGGCCCACGTGCCGATGGTCGACGACCTCACCGTGGAATCCGACAGCGGCGGGCACACCGACGGCAGGCCGCTGTCCACCGCCCTCCCGCAGATCCTCGCCCTACGCGACGCGGTCGCCCACCGGCACGGCATCGCGCCGCGCACCAGGATCGGCGCGGCCGGCGGCCTGGGCACCCCACACGCCGTCGCCGCCGCGTTCGCCATGGGCGCCGCGTACGTGGTGACCGGATCGGTCAACCAGCTCAGTCTGGAGGCCGACACCTCCGACCGGGCCCGGGCGATGCTCCAGGCCGCGGACACCATGGACGTGGCCATGGCGCCGTCGGCCGACATGTTCGAGCTCGGGGCGAAGGTCCAAGTCCTCAGTCGAGGCACGATGTTCGCGGCCCGGGCCGCGAAACTGGCGCAGCTCTACCGCGATCACGAATCACTGGAGGAGATTCCCCCGGCCCAGATCGCCCGCCTGGAGCGGGAGATGTTCCGGCAGCCGCTGGCCGACGTCTGGGCGCAGACCGAGGAGTTCTGGCGCGCCAGGGAGCCCGCGCAGGCCGACCGGGCGGCCGTGGACGCCAAGCACCGCATGGCGCTGGTGTTCCGCTGGTACCTGGGTATGTCCAGCACCTGGGCGACCACCGGAACCGCCGACCGCAGCGTGGACTACCAGATCTGGTGCGGCCCCGCGGTCGGCGCGTTCAACGACTGGCGCAAGGACGGCTTCCTCGCCGACCCCGCGAACCTGTCCGTGGTGCAGATCGCCCGCAACCTGATGGAGGGCGCGACGGTCCTGACCCGCGCGCACCAGCTGCGCAGCCACGGCGTCGACCTGCCGGCCCAGGCGTTCACCTTCCCCGCCCATGAACTGCTCTGATCCGTCCACTGCAAGGAGCCCCGTGCCCGAGAGTTCCCGCCCCTCGCAGCCGCCCATCGCCGTCATCGGTCTGAGCACCCTGGTGCCCGGCTCCGCGGACGTCGCCGGGTTCTGGCGCGACCTGGTTCACGCCCGCGACCTCATCCGAGACGTGCCGGAAACCCACTGGCTCGTGAGCGATCACTACTCGAGCGACCCCACCGCCCCCGACAAGACGTACGGCAAGCGCGGGGCGTTCATGTCGCCGGTGGCGTTCGACCCGCTGGCCTTCGGCACTCCGCCGTCGACCATCGACGCCACCGACACCGCGCAACTGCTCAGCCTGATCGCGGCCGAACGCGTTCTGCGCGACGCCTGCGGTGAGCAGGGGCCGTCCGAGACGCTGCGCGAACGCACCGGCATCATCCTCGGCGCCAGTCCCACCGAACTGGCCTTCCGCATGTCGTTCCGGTCCCAACGGCCCACCTGGCGCCGGGTCATGCTGGCCGGTGGCGTCGACGAGCACAAGGCCGACGAGTTGTGCGACGCGATCTCGGCCTCGTATCCCGTATGGAAGGAAAGCTCCTTCCCGGGCATGCTCACCAACGTCATCGCCGGACGCGTCGCCCGCCACTTCGACCTGCACGGCAGCAATTACACCACCGACGCGGCCTGCGCCAGCTCGCTCTCGGCGATGAGCGCCGCCATCGACGAACTCACGCTCGGCCGCGCCGACATGATGATCACCGGTGGCGTGGACCCGCTGTGTGACGCGTTCGGGTTCACCTGCTTCAGCAAGACCCCGGCGCTGTCCCCGTCGGGCGAGTGCCGGCCCTTCTCCGCCGAGGCCGACGGCACCCTCCTGGGCGAGGCCGTGGCCATGGTCATGCTCAAGCGGCTGGCGGACGCCGAGCGCGACGGCGACCGCGTCTACGCGGTGATCCGCGGCGTCGGAACCTCCTCCGACGGACGCGGATCCTCGATCTACGCCCCCGCCGTCGCCGGTCAGGTCCGCGCGTTGCACCGGGCCTACGCCAGTGCGGGCTACAGCCCCGCGACGGTGGAACTGATCGAGGCGCACGGCACCGGCACCAAGGCCGGCGACACCGCCGAAGTCACGGCCCTGCAAGAGGTGTTCGGCACCGGTGACCCGGCCGACATCGCGCGCTGCGCACTCGGATCGGTCAAGTCGCAGATCGGCCACACCCGTACGGCCGCGGGCGCGGTCGGACTGGCCAAGGCCGCCCTCGCGCTGCACCACAAGATCCTGCCGCCCACGCTCAAGGCGGACCGGGCCGACCCGGCCCTGGAACTGGAAAAGGGTCCCTTCTACCTGAGCACCCGGACCCGACCCTGGATCCGGGGCAGCGAACACCCGCGCCGGGCCTCGGTCTCCAGCTTCGGGTTCGGCGGGACCAACTTTCACGTCACGCTCGAGGAGCATCGCACCGAAGAGTCCGCCCCGGCGGTCGACGCGTACACCCGCACCGCTCCGAGCGAACTGGTCCTTTTGGGCGCCGAGTCCGGTCCCGCGCTGGTCGCGGCGCTGGACGCGCTGACCGCGGACACCGCGCCGTTGCACGACCTGGCACGTCGTACCCAACTCGCCTTCGAGGCCGCGGCGAAACACCGGCTATGCCTGGTCGCGCGCGACGAGGACGAGCTTCGGGCCCAGGCATCCGACGCCCGACGCCGGATCTCGGCGGAACCGCAGAGCGGGTTCCACACGCCCGCCGGCATGCGCTACGCGTGCGGCGCCGCCTCGACCGACAAGATCGCGCTGCTGTTCCCGGGACAGGGCAGCCAGTACCCCGACATGGGGATCGACGTCGTGCTGCATCAACCGCGCGCGCTCGCCGCGTGGGACGCGGTGGCCGACTTCGCGATCGACGGACGCCCCCTGCACCGCAGCGTCTTCCCGCCGCCGGTGGCGGACCAGGCGGCCGAGCGCGAGCACGCCGAGCGGCTCAAGGCCACCGAGTGCGCGCAACCCGCGCTCGCCGCACACGCGTTGATGATCCAGGAGATCCTGGGCGCGGTCGGCTTCGTGCCGGACTGCGTGGCGGGCCACAGCTTCGGCGAACTCTCGGCCCTGCACGCGGCCGGTGTCTACGACGACGCCACGCTGATGTCCCTGGCCCGCGCCCGCGGCGAACTCCTGCGCGACGCGAGCAAGGTCTCCGGCGCGATGCTCGCGGTCACCGCCTCCAGCAAGGAAGCGGACGACCTGGTGCGCGGCATCCGCAGGGCCTGGGTCGCCAATTACAACTCCCCGACGCAGCACGTGATCTCGGGCGCCGAGTCCGCGATCGCCAAGGTGGAGCAACGCGCCCTGGAGCAGCAACTGCCCACCCAGCGGCTCGCGGTCTCGTGCGCCTTCCACAGTCCGCTGCTGCAGTCCGCGACCTCCGGGTGGCGGCCCACCCTGGAACAACACGATTTCACGGCGCCTCGACTGCCGGTCTACGGCAACGCCGACGCCAAGCCGTATCCGGACACGGCGCCCGAGATCCGCACCGTGCTGCGCGATCACGTCACCTCCTCCGTGCGCTTCGCCGAAATGATCCTGGCCATGCACGATGACGGCGTCCGCACGTTCGTCGAGGCCGGGCCGGGAACCGTACTCACCGGCCTGGTCGGTCGGATCCTCGCGGACCGTCCGCACGTCGCGCTGAGCGCGGACCAGACCCGGGGATCCGGACTCACCGCACTGCACCGCGTCCTGGGCGCGCTGGCCGTCGCCGGACGCCCCCTGGACTTCGCCCCGCTGTGGGCTGCGTTCACCTCGAGCACTCCTTCGCCATCGTCAACAAGGACGGGTATGACCATCCCCATCTCCGGTCCCAACCCCGATGTGGGTCACCGCGAGAAGACCCCTGCCGCGCCCGCCGTACGCGAGTCGGCCGCCGGGTTCAGGCAGGCCGGCCCGCCGACGACCCCGACCGCGCCGGTCGCCGCGGTGCACCAAGCGCCGCCGCCGACGCCCGCGGCCGTCACCCAGGCACCACCGCCCGCCCTCGTCCAGGCCGCGCTTCCGCCCGCGGCCGTGGCACCGTACGCCGCGCCCGAGCCGGTGACGCAGTACCCCGCGCCCGCTCCGGTGGCGCAATACGCCCCGACGGCTCCGGTGGCGCAGTACGCCGCGCCCGCCCCGGTGGCGCCGGCCGCACCGGTGCCCGCGCCCGTTCCCGTGCCCGCGCAGCAGACGCCCGCCGTGCCGGTGCGGACCTACGAGGCACCGGTCGCGGAGGCGACGACGCACGACGTCACCTCGTCCGGGTCCACCTGGTCGCCGGTGACCTCGTCCGGTGCCTGGCTGCACGCCTTCCTCGAGGTACAACGGCAGGCGAGCGACGCGCACAGCGCGTACCAGAGCACCACTTCGGCCAGTCACGCCTCCTACCTCGACCTGGCCAGGACCTCGCTGGACGGCCTGATGGCCTGGCAGCCCGGTGCCGAGCCCCGTGCCGTGGCGGCTCCGGCGCCCGCTCCGGCGCCCGCGCTCATGCCCGCGCCCGCCCCGCTCGCACCGGCCCCGCAGGCGTTGGAGGCCCGGCCGCACACCCCCCGGGAGATCAGCCCCGCGCCCGCCGCGGTGACGCAGTACCCGCCGACCCCGGTCACCCAGGCTCGGCCGCCCGTGCCGGCGGCCCAGGTCGCCCCGGCCCAGCCCCGGCCCCCGGCGCAACCGGCCGCCGTGCACGCGGCGCCCGCGCTCCGGCAGATCCCGGCGCCGACCGCCGCCCCCGCCCCCGCCCTCACCTCCGCCCCGGCCCCGGCTCCGGTCGCGGCGCCCGCGGCCCCCGCCCAGGAGAGCGGCGCGGACGTGGCGCTGGCGATCGTGGCGGAACTGACGGGTTATCCGGTGGAGATGCTCACGCCGGACATGGACCTCGAGGTCGACCTGGGTGTCGACTCGATCAAGCGGGTGCAGATCCTGACCCGGTTGCGGGACCACTTCCCGGACGAGGCGAACGTCGACCCGGCGGACCTGGCCCGGCTGCGTACGATCGCCGCCATCGCCGACAAGATCACCTCGCTCCGGGCACCGAACGGCGCGACCCCGCAGACCCGGGCGCTCGCCTCCGTCCCGGCCCCGGCCCTGGCCCCGCTTCCGGAATCGGCCTCGGCTCCGGCCCAGGAGAGCGGCGCGGACGTGGCGCTGGCGATCGTGGCGGAACTGACGGGTTATCCGGTGGAGATGCTCACGCCGGACATGGACCTCGAGGTCGACCTGGGTGTCGACTCGATCAAGCGGGTGCAGATCCTGACCCGGTTGCGGGACCACTTCCCGGACGAGGCGAACGTCGACCCGGCGGACCTGGCCCGGCTGCGTACGATCGCCGCCATCGCCGACAAGATCACCTCCCTCCGGGCGCCCGACGTCGCGACCCCGCAGACCCCGGCCCCGGTCGCGCCCGCCGCGCCGGCCGCCCGCGCGCAGGAGCAGATCCCCGCACAGGCCAAGCACGCCGCGCCCCAGCTCACGGTCCTGCGCACCGGCACCACCCTGGTACCCACCGAGGCCGCGAACGGCGGCCCCCTCAAGGGCCTGCGCGAACAACCGCTGTTGATCACCGACGACGGCACCGGCGTCGCCGAATGCCTGGCGGAGACGCTGCGCCGCGAGGGCATCAAGGTCTCCGTCACCGACCGGGTGACCGAGGACTCCACCGCCGTGATCGTCCTCGCCGGCCTGCGCGAGATCGACCCGGAGCAGGACCCGGACGCACCCACCCGCGAGGTCTTCACGACCCTGCACACCATCGCCGAGGCCATGGAGCGCCGAGGCGGCGTCCTGGTCGTCGTCCAGGACACCGGCGGCGCGTTCGGCACCTCCGGCATCCGCGGTCGCGAGGGCTGCGCCGGCATCGCCGCGCTGGCCCGGACCGCCGCGAACGAATGGGCGCACGCCTCGATCAAGACGATCGACATCGAGCGGGCCGCCCGCGCGCCCCAGGACCTCGCCCAGGCCATCGCCACCGAGCTCCTGCACGGCGACGACACCACCGACGTCGCGCTGACCGCCGACGGCTCGCGCGCGCTGCTCCGCGGCACCACCGAGACCCTCGGCACACCGCGCCCGCTCGACCTCGGACCGGACCCGGTGATCGTGGTCACCGGCGGAGCCCGCGGCATCACCGCGTCCTGCCTGATCGCCCTGGCCGGCGCCCACCGGCCCAAGTTCCTGCTCCTGGGCCGGACCCGCCCCGTCGACGAGGACGACGAACTGCGCGGCGCCGCGGACGAGACCGCCATCCGCAAGGTGCTGAGCAACCGTCGCGACGAGAACACCGGCGCCACCCCGACCCTGGCCGAACTCGCCGTCGCCTCCGGCCGGGTGCTCGCCTCCCGCGAGATCCGCACCACCCTGGACCTGCTGGCCGTCGCCGGAGCGGAGACCCGCTACGTCACCGCCGACGCGACCGACCGCGAGCGGGTCTTCGAGGCACTGGCCGAGGTACGCCGGGACTGGGGCCCGATCACGGGCATCATCCACGCCGCCGGTGTCATCGCCGACAGCAACATCTCGGACAAGACCCAGGCCCAGTTCACCTCCGTCTACGACACCAAGGTGCGCGGATTCCGCACCCTCCTGGAGCTGACCGACAACGACCCGGTGCGCCTGGTGTGCGCCTTCTCCTCGGTCAGCGCGCGACTGGGTACCGCCGGGCAGAGCGACTACGCGGCGGCCAACCAGGCCATGGAGCAGATCACCGCGACCGAGGCGGCCCACCGCCCGGAGTGCACCGTGCGAGCCGTGGCCTGGGGCCCCTGGGCCGCCGGCATGGTTTCCCCCGCGCACGCCGAGCACTTCCGTCGGCTCGGCGTCCCGCTCCTGGAAGAGAGCGCGGGCGTCCAGGCGTTCATGACCGAACTCGAGCAGTCCGGTCCGGCCTGCGTCTCGATCGCCGCCGGCGCGGCCGGTCCCGCCGTCGGGACCGACCACGGCGGCGTCACCGAGATTCTGGTCGGCGCCGACACCCACCCCTACCTGGTCGACCACAGCATCGCGGGACGCCCCGTGGTGCCGGTGGCCCTGGTGCTGGAATGGTTCGCCCGCGCCGCGCGTACGGCCCTGCCCGACCAGGATTCCGTACTGGTCCGTGACCTGCGCGTGCTGCGCGCCGTCGCACTGGACAAGTTCGGTGTGGAGGAGACTCGGCTGCGGGTGCACGCGCGCCCCGACGCCACCCAGCCGGACGCCCCGCTGCGCCTGGAACTCAAGAGTGCCGACGGCGCCCTGCACTACGCGGCCCTCGCGGGTCCGGGCGAGGTCGCGACGTTGACCGCCCCGGCCGCGGAGCCCGTCGACGAGAGCTTCGAGGTACACCCGGGCAGCGCCGTCTACGACGGGGCCATGCTCTTCCACGGACCGCTCTTCCACGCCATCACCACGATCAACGGGCTGAGTTCCGCCGGGGCGACCTGCGATCTCGTCGGGCTGCGGCAGCTCGGCTGGGCGCACGACGCCTGGCAGACCGACCCGCTCGTCCTGGACGGCGCGCTCCAGGCGGCCTGCCTGTGGGTGTTGTCCTCGGCCAGCGTGCAGTCCCTGCCGATGGGCGTTCGTGAGGTACGCGTGTTGTCGACGGGCGCCGTGGACACCCCGGTCAAGTGCACCGTCCACAGCGTCATGCAGGGCACCGACAACGCGATCTGCGACATCTGGCTCACCACCGAGCACGAGGGCGCGGAGCGGGTCCTGGGCGTGCTCGCCGGCGTGGAGATGGTCTACCGCCCGGACCTGTCCAGCCCGCAGCGAACCGCGGCGTTGATCTCGACGGACGCGTGAGGGGCATGAACTTTCCCGCCATCGCCATCGTGGGACGCGGCTGCGTTCTGCCCGGAGCCAACGATCCCGCCGAACTGTGGGACACCGTGGTCTCCGGCGCGGTACGACTGACCCCGTTCTCCATCGGGCGCTCGAAGGCCGGACCCGATTGGAGCGGGGCCGACCCCGCGAGCACCGTGTTCGGCCATGTCACCGGGTTCGAGGAACGCTTCGACCCGAACGGCCTGGCCATCGACGCCGAACAGGTCATGGGCCTGGATCCGACCGTCCGCTGGGTCATGCACGCGACCCGGCAGGCACTCGCCGAGGTCGGCCGACTCGGCCTGCAGCCACGCGCCGGCCTGGTCCTGGGCAACATCTCGTGCCCGACCACGTCGATGACCGCCTACGCCGAGGACGTCTGGCTGCGCTCGCAGCCGGCCGAGGTCCGGGCCGGGTGGCCCCGGCACGACCGGCACGCGCCGATCCCGGCGAGCCGATTCTGCTTCGGGCTTCCGGCGCAACTGGTGGCCCGGGCGTTCGAGCTGCGCGCGGGCGCGGTGGTCCTGGAAGCGGCCTGCGCGTCGGTGCTGTACGCGATCGAACTCGCCTGCCGGAAGCTCTCCTTCCGGCAGGCGGACCTGATGGTCGCCGGGGCGCTCAACGGCGGCGCGCCCGAGATCATCAGCCACGGCATGGGTCGGCTGGGGGCACTGAGCCCCAGCGGACGCTCCCGGCCCTTCCACCGGGACGCCGACGGTCTGGTCCCCGCGGAGGGGACCGCCATGGTCGCCCTCATGCGGTTGGAGGACGCCCTGGCCGCGGACGTGCCCGTCCTGGGCGTGATCCGCGGCATCGGGGCGACCAACGACGGCGGCCGGGGCGGCATGCTCGTCCCGGACGGCGGCCGGCAACAACGCGCGATGAGCCTGGCCTACCAGGCCGCGGGCATCGATCCCAAGACGGTGTCCCTGCTGGAGTGCCACGCCACCGGCACCGCGGTCGGCGACACCGTGGAGGCGGGCTGCGCGGCCCGGATCTTCGCCGAACGCACGGACCTGCCGGTCGGTTCGGTCAAGGGCAACCTCGGCCATCCACTCACCGCCGCGTCGGGCGCCGCGCTGCTCAAGGTGCTGGGCGCGATGGAACACGGCACGCTGCCGCCCACCGTCGGTGCCGACGAGGCCATCGACGCCATGCGTGGCACACCGTTGCGCCCGTTGGCCCGGCCGGAGGAGTGGCGGGGTCTTCGGCGCGCCGCGGTGAGCGGATTCGGCTTCGGCGGTGTCAACGCCCACCTGGTCGTGGACGCCTGGAACACCGCCGACCGGGCGTCGGTCTCCTTCCCCGGCGTGGCCGTGCCCGGCCCCGCCGCGCGCCGCCGGCACCAGGTGGCGGTCGTCGGCCTCGGCGCCCGCGTCGGTGACGGCGACACCACGGGCGACTTCGTCGACGCCCTGCTGGCGGGCGAGCCCAGGCTGCGACCGCCGCGTACGGTCGAACTGCGCGTGGACGGCCTGCGCATGCCGCCCAACGACATGCTCCAGACCTCCGGCGAACACCTGTTGGTGCTGGAGGCCGCCCGTGACGCCGCCCGCGCGCTGGAACTGCCCGAGGAGCGCACCATGGTGCTCGTCGGCGTGGGCGCGGCGACCGTGCACGCCGAGTTCTCGGTCTGGCACAACCGCACCACCCTGGAGGCCCGCCGGTCGGCGGCGGCCGAGGCGTCCTCCGAGGACCGCGTCGCCGACCCGTTGAACTGCCCGCCGTGGTCGCTCGGGGGCCTGGGCAACATCGCCGCCAACCGGATCAGCGCGCAGCTTCGGCTGACCGACCACAGCGTCGCGGTCTGCGCCGAGGAGGCATCCGGGATCCGGGCGCTCGACATGGCGGTCGACGCGATCGGCAGTGGGGCGAGCGACGCGGCACTCGTGGGCGCGGTCGACCTCGCCTCCACGGTGGTCCACCGCGCGGTCGTCCGTGACCTCGGACTCCCCGGAGCCGAGGGAAACGCGGCCGTGGTGCTGGCCCTGAAGCGACTCGATCACGCGCGCCGGGACGGCGACCCCGTCCTCGCCGTGATCGAACCGCAGGACCGGGACCGGGACCGGGACCGGGACTCGGCCGAGGGAGCGGCGGCGTCGGACGCCGTCGATCTGGTGGTCGGCGACCTCGAATCGGCGCCCGCGCAGTCGGACCGATCGGACCGGTTGGATCCGTCCGGCCTGTTCGGTCGCCCGCACTGCGCCGCCGGCCTCCTGAGTGTGGCCTGTGCGACCGTGGCCCTGTACCACCGCAGCGTGCCCACCCTGGGTGGCGTGGCAGTGCCACGGCCGGAGTTGACCCGGGCGAAGGTGAGCGTCGCCGCGCTCGGGGCGCCGCCGGCCGAACTGGTCCTGAACGCGGGGGACACGGCGCCGGCCGAGACCGGTTTCGCGACACTGGGCCGGAGGGCCGAAGGGGAGACGCCCGCCCGGCGTCTGTCCAGCATCGCGTTCTTCGACCTCAGGACCGTGCTCCGGCTCCAGGAGGCGCGCCCGGCGCGCGAGCTCGTGGCGCTTCCGGCGGCCCGCGCGGTGCCGGCGGTCGAGATCGGTGCCGGTGCACAGGCGCCGGCCCGGACTTCGGCCGCGGTCCCGGTCCCGGTCCCGGCTACGGCAATGGCCCCGGCCATGGCCGCGGCCCCGCCGCCTCCGCCGACGCCGAGCCACGTGTCGGTCGAGGAAAGCCTGGTACCGGCCGCGCTCAGCGCCCACCAGCGGCTCGTGGGCAGATCCCATCTGCAGTTCCTGAACGCTCGGCACGAGAACCACCTGCTGTTCCTGGAGATGCAGCAGCGGGCGGCCCGAGCGCTGCTCGAGGTCGCTAGCGCGTTCCGGGATCCGCATCCGTCGGAGGCGGTGGTACCCGTACCGCATGTGCCGCAGGCGGGCGCACCCGTACCGCATCCGGTGGGATCGGCGGAGCCGGTGCCTCCGGTCGCCGCGATCGCCCCGGTGCGGCCGGCCGAACCGGCCGCCGAAGTCGCCGCGATCGCCGAGGCCGCCGCGCCGATGCCGACGCCGCAACGCGGCCCGGCCGAGCGCGAGTTCGTGGTCAGCCCCGACGACGATCCGTGGGTGCTGGACCACTGCCCCACCTGGACGTTGCCGGTGCTGCCGATGATGTGCACGGTGGACCACCTCTTCCAGGCGGCGAGCACGCACACCGGTCTCCAGGCGACCGGCCTGCGGGAACTGCGCCTCCAGCGCTGGATCCCGGTGGTGAGCCCCACCCGTCTGGCCACCAGGGTCGAGCCGATCGCGGGTCGGGACCGGGACGTACACGTCAGCCTGCTGATGTGGCGGCCGGCCCGGAACGAGGCGCTGTCCCGGTTCGAACTCGTGGCCGAGGCGACGATCACCTTCGACCGGCCCGAAACGCCGGCTCCGCTGCCGCCGCTCACCGATGCCCAGCGCGCGGAACTGCCGTATCTGACCAATCGGCTGCCGCACGGCCCGGCGTTCCAGTACCTCACCGAGGTCGGCTACGGCAGCGGTGGCGCGGTGGGCATCCTGGACGCGCGACGCGGTTCCGTCCCCGGGACGTTCACGCATCCCGGGCTGCTCGACGCGGCGACGCACATCATCGCCGATCGGGTGTTCTGGTTGCCCTATCCCCAGGTCGGGCCGAACGTGGTGCCCTATCCACACGGCCTGGTCCGGATGGACCTGTTCGCCCCGTTCCCCACGGAGGGGCAACTGCGCGTGGAGGCCCGTCCGGCCGGAGCCGAGGGCGATCTGCTCTTCGTCGACTTCCAGGTGTTGGCGGGGGATCGGCTGTGCGCCGCGTTCCGCAACGTCAGCATGGTCTCGCCGCCGAGTGTGCTGGAACTGCAATCCGGCGCGGATCGGCGGGCCTTCCTCCTGGAGCGCCGCTACGCCCCGGCGATGAGCATGTCCCAGGTCGTCGGGGGCGCCAGCCGGCTGGACCGGGCGGTACTGGAGCAGGCCGACTGGCCGACCGGCGGGCTGGCCTACGTCTACGGCCTGCCTGCCGGGGCCCCGGCCCGACTGCACGCGGAGGAGGTCGCGATGCGTGAGCACGTGGCCCGCGCGCACGGCGAACACCCGGCCCGGGTGGTCGTCGACGTACCGAACCAGGTGGCGTGGATGGCCGACCAACCGGACCGGAAGCACCGACTCCTGGTGCACTCGGACAACGAGACGGTCACGGTCGAGAACCGGCCGTAGCCCGCGCCCGCGCGCGGTCGAGGCCCACCGGTGGGCGGGATTCCTTCGGGGTCCCGCCCACCGGCGTGTGCTCGACGTGCGAGTCCCGACGGCAGTCGACTCGGGTCCGAGGCCCCGGCCGCGCTCCGCGCGATGAACCGCGGCCAGGCCCTGTCCGGCGAATCCTGGTGGGTCCGCGCCGCCTGGCACCGCGCCTCGCCGCACCGGAGAAACAGCCGAATGGAAACCACTATGCGGCTGCTTCTCCGGCACGCCGATGCACGGCATCCGCCCTTCGGGCTCCTCGCTGCGCTCACGACGCGGCCCGATCCACCAAGATCCGCCGGACAGGGGCCTAGGACATCGCGTCGCGCAGCGCGGCGACGATCGTTTCGGGTGGGTGGATTGCGGCGGCGGCGTGTTCGGCCGCGTCGAGGACGTCGGCGAACCGGTCGGGTTCCGCGCGGCCCAGCACCTCGCGCAGCCATGGGACGAGGCGGTCGGCGTCGGTCGGAACCTCGGGCAGCACGAGGCCGGGTACAGAGTTGGCGGGCCGTACCACCGGAGGGTGCCGCTCGTCGCGCTGCGGCTTGCGCGCGGTGGGACGTGTGCCGCGAAGGAGGCGTCGCAGGCCGGGGGACAACGCGACCGGCTCGGCGGGCCGCGCGGGTTCCGGGTCCCGAGGGGGCGCGGCGTCCGGTTCGGGAGCGTGCCAGGCGGACAGGTCCGGGGCTCGGCGTTCGCTGCCCCAGCGGCCCACCGGCAAGCGGACCTTGTGCGGATGCACGCACACCCCCACACCCGACTCGGCGTCGATGCGGCGTCCCTCGCCCGGGCGCCACGGCCACGCCGGGTCCGGCCGGTCGGCCACGTCGAACTCGCCGGGAGCGAAGCGCAGCGACGGGCAGTACCCGCACACCTCCCCTTCGATCCACGGCGGCAGGACCGGCTCGTGCGAGGACATGACGGCAGCGTAGTGACCCGGGCCCGGACGCGGGTCCGAAGGGTGCCGATCATGCGCCCCGCCGCCCGGGAGACGCCGCGCCCCGGTCCCGGAGCCCGACGGCTCCGGGACGGCCGGCCCGGTCGGCGGCGTCGACCCGCGTCGACGCCGCCGATCCGGCGGGGTCGCGCGGGGCTCAGACCCCGTCGGGGCGCAGGGTCCCACGGGCGACCATGTCGACGGCGGTGTCGACGTCGGGCGTCATCCAGCGGTCCTCACCGAGGGTGGGTACCCGTTCGCGGAAGCGGTGGTGCAGTTCGTCGGTGGCCTTGGCCAGGGGCAGGTCGCCCATGGTGGGACGGGCCAGGTCGATGCCCTGCGCGGCGAGGAGGAACTGCACGGCCAACACGATCTCGGCGCGGTGCAGGTTGTCGTCGAGGTTGCGCGCCGAGGCCATGGCCATCGTGTTGTGATCCTCCTGCCCGAACTTCTCCGGTCGGGACAGCACCCCGGCGGGCATCGCGCGTGCCTGCATCTCCGGGATCAGCGCCGCGCCGACGGTCTGGACCTGCACCATGCCGGAGTTGAGTCCGACCGGCGGGCCGGCGAGGTTGTCGGGGAGCCCGTAGCTCCACTTGGAGGCGATCAGCCGTCCGGACAACTCGTGCGAGAGTACGGACACGTCGGTGATCTGCGCGTTGAGGGTGTCGATCGCGTGTCCGATCTGTGCGCCGTCCCAGTTCCCGCCCATCACGAACTCCCACGTGTCGTCCGGACGTTCGAACAACAGCGGGTTGGAGGTCGAGGCGTTGGCCTCGCGGGTGATGATGGTCTGCGCCTCGTCCAGGGTCTGCCGGGCGGTCGCGACGATGTGCGGGGCGGCGCGTACGGACACCGCGTCCTGCACGCGCGGCGACGTCTCGCCGAACCGCTCCCGGCCCTGCTCGGTCATCCACGCGCTGTCGTCGGTCAACTCGCGCAGCCGGGCCGCCTCGTGCTCCTCGGCGGGGATGCGCCGCTCGGCGTGGGTGCGCTCGTCCAGGGAACTCGCCTCGGCCCGGGTCGCCTCCAGGAACAGCGCGAACGCGCCCCGGAATTGGTCCAGGAACCGTTCCGAGCGATCCACCGACGCCGTGTAACGCGCCGTCAGCACACCGCTGCCGCTGATCAGCGGCAGCGTCTCACCGGCTTCCAATGGGAACTCGACCGGCAGCCCCGCCTGTTGGAGCACCTCGCGGGCTCCGCGCGCGGGCCCCTCGCGGTACCGGGCGGTGCCCGCGTCGCCGGTGAGCACGAGTCCCGCGGCGGCCATCGGCTGGAGGTCTCCGGTCCCCAGCGAGCCGATCGAGGGCATCACCGGGGTCACGCCCGCGTTGACCAACGCGAGCATGCGCTCGACCATCTCGGGCCGCACGCCCATTTTCGCCCGGGCCATCGCGTTCGCCCGCAACACCAGGGCCAACCTGGCCACGCCGGGGGAGAGTTCCTCGCCGGTACCGGCGGCGTGCGAGCGCAGGACCCGGCGTTGGAAGTCGCGTTGTTGCTCGTCGGTGAGGGGATGGTCCTTGAGCGGGCCCAGCGCCTGGTTCCAGCCGTACACGCGCTGCCCGCGGGCGAGCGCCGCCAACGCTCCCGTGCGGGCGGTGCGCATGCGCGTGGCGGCGGCCGGGGCCAGGCGTACCGCACCCGCGTTCCCGTGCAGCACGGCCTTCATCTGCGCGAGGGTCAGGTGGTCACCGTCGAGCGTGATGCCCGCCGCCTGCTTGGTGTTCGTCGACGCGAGCGAGGCGACCGGCCGCTTCGGGCTCGGACTCGCCGAGCCGGTCACCAGGGCGGACGTCACGGCGACCGCCACGACGACCCCCGTCCAACGTCGTCGGCGTGCCGGTGGCACGGGCCGAGGTGGAGCGGCCGGATGCGGCCGGAGGCCCTTGAATTCGGGAATCGGGAACGAAAAATTCACACCGAGACCATCGGCGCCCCGGCAGGGATCCTGAACAATCTCACCGTCGGCGCCGGCGAGGGCGGCGGTGGTGCCGGGGCAGGCGGCGGCGACCGGCGGGTCCGTTCGGCTCGCCGCCGTCGCGGATGTGCCGGGTCACTCCTCCTGGTCGTCGTGGGCGTACAGCTTCAGCACCGGAACGCCCACCTTGTGGCGGGCCCGGCTGGCCCAGTCCCGGTGGAAGAACTCCTCGACCAGGTGCGGGGCGGTCAGCACGATCACCTCGTCGGCGTGCGTCTGTTCGACCACGGTTCGCAGCAGGTCCAAGGGGTGGCCCTCGATGAGTTGGCCCACGGCCTCACTGCCGGCCTCCCGCAGGCTTCGGAGCGAGTGCTCCAGTGCCAGGGCGGCGGGCCCCTCGGCTCCCTCGCCTTCCGGCTCGTCCGCCTCGTGGACCGCCTGCTTCAGCTCTCCGAGCGCGACGTCGTCGATCGAGCGCAGCAGTCGGTCCTCGTTGCCGCGCGGCTGCATCAGCACGACGAAGGACATCGTGTCGTCGTGGAGGGTGGTGACGAGCTCGACGTCCGCCGCGGACAGCGGCTGCTCGACCATCAGAACGCTTGTGAACACCATGAGCCTTCCCTCGGCGCACCCGGACGGGCACGGACGGTACGCAACGATAGCGACACGTTCCGCCCTCGATCCTCTGATTCCCTCGCGCACCGCCGTCGACGCCTCGGGCGTGGGTCCGCGCCGGGAGACCAGCACCCCCGTCAGGCACAGCGCGCCGCCCACCAGTGCCACCGGCTCGGGCACTTCGTCGAGGAGGGCCCAGGACATCAGCACGACGACGACCGGCACCAGATACGTCGTCGCACCCATCCTTCCGGCGGTGGTGCGCGAGAGCGCGTACGCCCACGTGTAGAAGGCAAGCGCGGTCGGGAACAGGCCCAGATAGACCATGCCGAGCACGGCGCGCGGGGGCGCGGACGCCAGATCGTGCGCCAGGCCGTCGGCGAACGGCAGGCACGCCACCGCGCCGACGGCGCAGCCGAACGTGGTGACCTGGAGCGCCGAGGCATGCCCGAGCGCGGGCTTTTGCGCCATCACGCCGGCGGCGCTGCCCACGGCCGCGACCAGGCACAGCAGTACGCCCACCAACGGGGCGCGGCCGGCGTCCAGGCCGGCGAACCCGACCAACGCGGCGCCCGCGAAGGCCAGTGCCACGCCCACCATCAACTGCCGCGGGAACCCCTCCTTCAGGAGCCAACCGCCGAACAGGGCGATCAGGATCGGGCCGACGTTGACCACCAGCGCCGCGGTGCCCGCGTCGACCTCCTGCTCACCGCGATTGAGCGCGACGAAGTACACGCCGAACCACAGCACACCCGAGCCGAGGATGCCCGGCCACGCCGCACGGGCCGGCACTCCTTCGCCGCGCACCAGCAGGAACAGGCCCAGTACCACCGCCCCCAGGACCAGCCTGCCCAGCGCCAGGGCGCCGGCGGAGAAGTGCGGCGCCGCGTCACGGATGACGACGAACGCCGACGCCCACAACAACACGGTGATCCCGGCCGCGACCAACGCCCGCCCCCGGTCACCCCGCCACATCCTCCCCGTCACCCGCCCGACGCGCCGGCCGTGCTGCTCGACGCGTCGGCGGCATCGGAACCCACCGGTTCCGCCGCCGGTTCGTCCCGCACCGACACCAACACCAGCACGATCGACAACACCGAACCCACCGTCAGCACCGGCCACACCTGATGCCCGAAGCGAATGAACAACCACCCGCCCACGACCGGTCCGACCGCCGCGCCCAGGCTCCAGGCGAAGTGGAAGCCGCCGATGTAGTGGCTCTTGAGATGCGCGGGTCCGGCGACCACCGGATAGGCGGTGGTGGCCGGACCGCCGAGGATCTCGCCGACCGACCAGATCAGCGTGCCGAGCAGGATCACGGCCGGGCCCAGCGGCAGTCCGTACACGGCCACGCCCACGCCCACCAGGACCAGGGCCCACGCCATGGTCAGGCGTTGCGACCATGCCTGCGCGTACTTGGTGACCAGCAATTCGAACGAGATGACGATGAAGCCGTTCAGTGACACCGCCAGCGTGTACCAGAAGATCGCCACGCCGCTGTCCTTGACGTCGAGCGGCAGCGTGGACAGGTACTGCACGTAGACGACCCCGAAGAAGAAGATCGCGGTCAGGTAGAGCATGTAGCGACGATCGCGCAGCATGGCGCGATACCCGCCCCGCCCGATCCGATCGGCCTCCCGCGCGCTTTCCTCCCCGTCGGCGCCCGCGGCGGCGGGCGCGCCCGCCGCGCCCGGTTCGGCTGATCGGGGCGGCAACGTCAGCCACGCGATGGTCGCGTAGATGAGCGCGATCGTCGCCTCGACCCAGAAGACCAGTGCGTAGCTGCGGCCCGCCAGGTTGTACAGCGCGAATCCGAACAGCGGCGCGACGGTGGCGCCCAGGTTCAGCCCGAAGCGGTACATCGCGAAGATCATCACCTGGCGGTTCGCCGGGGTGAGGTCGGAGAGCAGGGTGGCCGACGCCGGGCGGTAGAGCTGCCCGGCCAGGCTGACCAGGGCCACCGCGACCAGGATCAGGCCGAACGAGGGCAGGTAGAGGATGGCCGCCAGGGGCACGCTCGCGCCGACCATGCTCAGCACGCTCGCGTTGCGCGCGCCGAGCCTGATCGACAGCGCCCCGCCCAGCAGCACGCCCACGATGGCGCCGCCGCCATACACACCCAGCGCGAACGCCGCCTGACCGTCCGAGTAGCCCTGCGAGGTCAGGAACAACACCAGGAAGATGTTCAGGAAGGCGCCGAGGCGGTTGACGAACGCCCCCGCGAGCAGCGTCTTCGCCGGGAGCGAGGCCTGCCGGAAGGTGGCCACCACGGCGGCCTTGTCGCTGTCGTGGCCCTCCTCGTGGACGACGTCGGTCATGCCCGTCAGCCGATGACGATGCGGATGGCGGCGCGGACGCGCTGCTCCAGGGCGTCGAGTCCGTCGGGCGTGGGGGCGTCGATGAAGAAGGTGACGGACCGGTCGTCGGAATTGGCGAGCGGCACCAGCGAGGCACCGCGCTTCTGCAGGACCAGCACCGCACGCAGCGTCGGTTCCTCGCCCGGCCCCCCGGGTTTGATGTCCGGCCACACACCGCTGTCGCCGATCCACTCGGGCCGTACATCCGGCCAGTCCAGGACGACGTCCTCCAGCGTGCCGGGCCGGTGCTCCAGGTAGACCTGCCGGGTGTAGCGGTGCGGCCGCGGGTAGCCGGCCGGTTCGCCGAGCGCGACGCGCAGGATCTCCGGCTCCAGGGGACGGCCGGTGGCCAGTTGATACAGCGTCAGCAGCCCGTCGCCGGGGGTGCGCGCGGCCACCTCCATCAGGCGCGGGAGACCGTCGTCGCCGACCCGCCACTCGGAGTGCGCGATCCCGTTCTCGAACGCGAGCGCCTCCACCAGCCGCCGATTGGCCGTCACGAGCGCCTCGCGCAGGTCCTCGCGCACGCCGGGCACGCTGTGCGCCATCTCCACGAAGGTGTGCGTGTGGCTGTCGGTGGTGACCTTGTCCGTCACCGACGCGAAGACCACCGCGCCGTCCTGGACGAGGCTCTCCACGGAGAACTCCGGGCCCAGCACCTTCTCCTCGACCAGGACGACCTCGTGGTCGGGGTAGGAGGCCAGCCGCTCGCGCAGCGCGGCCACGTCGTCGACCGTCTCGACACCGGAACTGGAGGCGCGCGAAGCGGGTTTGACCACGGCCGGGAAGCGCACCGCGCCGAGATCGACGCTCGCGCGCTCGCCGGCGGGAATGGTCAGCGACGCCGGTCCCAGGTCGGCGGCGTACCAGCGTTGGAGATACTTGCTGCGGCAGGCGCGGCTGGCGCGTAAGCCCGGCGAGCGCACCCCCAGTCCGTCGGCGAGCAGGCCGGTCGGCTCGGCGAGGTAGTCGCCCACCGCGTAGGCGCCGACGATGGTGTACGCCTCGCGCCAGGCCGCGGTCCGGGCGATCGCGCCCGCGACGAACGCGCCCTGCACCGTGAAGTCGCCGGTGACGTAAGCGATTTCGGTGATCTGCGAGGCGGGGTTGGAGGTGTCGGCCATCGCCGCCGTCGCCTGCTCGCGGTAGGACTCCGCGGTGATGACCAGGATCTCGAGGCCGCGCCCGGAGAGTTCGGTCAGATACAGCGGATTGCGGCGGATCACGGGGAACGAGCCGGTCAGGATGAATGCCTTGGGCCGGTCGGCGGAATCCCGCGACTCGAGTCGTGCCTGGGTCATGGTTCCGTGTCCTCCTGGATCGGTGGATCGGTGGATCGGTGGATCGTGGGGCCGGCCGGTGCTCAGCCCGTCCGGCGTTGTTCGTCGAAGCGCCAGTCGACGCCGTTCGCGCTCAGGAAGGCCAGCCACCGCCGGGCGTCCTCGGCGCCCTGGGCGGCCTGGCGCAGGCCGGCGGGCGCCTGTCCGTCGAGGATCTCGGTGACGCCGTACGCCAGCGGCAGGGACACACACCGCGCCATCGCGCTCTCCTCGGCGTCGCCGACCGTGTCCAGGACGTATTCGCCGTGCCAGGACGCGCCGTTCGCGCCGCGGATGTCGAGCGCGACGGCGAGCACGACCCGGTCGCGGTCGGCGTCGGTGGTCGGATGGCGGGCGGCGAGTTCGTCGGCGAGGGCGGCGATGCGGTCTCCGTCGCCGGTGCGCACCGTGGCGAACACGTCCTCCCAGGCCCGCAGCCAGCCCTCCAGGCGCAGCGTGCCGCGGACGAACACGCGCGCCTGCCAGGCGGGTGGGAAGGCGTACTGGGCGAGGTAGGGGACGCTGTCACGGTTGGGGTAGGCCTCGAACGTCTCGCCGTCGAGCA
Organism: Embleya sp. NPDC127516; assembly: GCF_044765325.1. NCBI lineage: Bacteria > Bacillati > Actinomycetota > Actinomycetes > Kitasatosporales > Streptomycetaceae > Embleya > Embleya sp. NPDC127516. The sequence goes on from NZ_JBIWJT010000025.1 coordinate 27,592, forward strand.
CGTGCGCGCGGGTCGCCGTCCACGGGAGGTCGACGACCCGCTCGACACCCTCGTCGAGGTAGCGGGCCGGTGCGCGCAGCGCGCTCAACACTCCGCGCGGCGCCCAACTGAAGCGGTAGCGGAACTCGTTGGGCTCGGCCGGGACTCCGCCGCAGTACGAGGTGAACTCGACGGTGGCCGGGCCGTCGCCGACGACCTCACGGCCCCTGGCCACCAGCAGGTCGGCGAACAGGTGGTCGATACCCGGGTCGAGGCCGGCCTCGGTCAGCACGACCAGGCCGGCCTTCGCCGTGGCCGGCGCCTCGGCCAGGATGCCCTCGGAGACGTAACTGCTGCAGGCGAAATGGGCGTTGTGCTCGACGCACAGCCGCAGCAGCGCGGGGTGCTCGCTCGCGGGCAACATCGACACCACGATGTCGCCGGTGCGCAACTCCTGTGCGAGCCGGCCCAGATCGTACGCGCGGGCGCCTGCGCGGTCGGTCAGGCCCAGCCGGGCCAGGCAGCGCTCGGCCTTGGCGTCGGTGCGGCCCCACACCAGCAGCCGCCGGGCCCGGTCGGCCACCACGCGCAAGCCGCTGCCGGTGGACAGGCCGGTGCCGATCCAGTGCACGGTTCCGTCGGCGGGAATCGCGTCAGACATGGACGTTCTCCGTTTCCAGGCCGTTCGCTTCGCATGCGTCGCGGAAGACCCGCAGGCAGCGCTGCCAGGGTTGGCCGGGTTCTCCCAGGGTCAGCAGATGGGGCGTCAGTTCGGCGGAGAAGGCGACGCCGGCCTCGCGAGGCAGCAGCGACGGCAGGTTGTCGATGGCGATCACGCCCAGCGGGTCGCCGACGTCGCGCAACGGGCGGACCGGCTCGCGCCAATCGGTGGTGTCGTCGTAGATGGGCAACACGTTGTCGCGCGAGGTGACGTCGCACGTGACGTCCGCGATCAGGGACAGTCGCCGGGGCCCGGCCCGCAGGGATTCGACGGTCACGAACGGCGGGGTCGGCGCGGTCACCAGCACGGCGTTGACGAGAATGTCGTGATCCATCAGGGCCGCGCGGTCCAGCGATCGGGTCTCGGCGACGTCCCAGCAGGTCGGCTCGATCCCCGCGACCGCCAGCGCGTCCCGCGCGCCGCGCCCGCACCGACCCAGTGCCCCGACGACCAGCACGCTCGGCCGCGTGCCGCCGGACGTCTCGCGCAACACCCGATCCAGGGCCTTTTTCGTCAGCGGTCGCAGCGGCAGGTCCAGCCGTCCCCGATGCCGGAGCACCGCGAGCGCGGCGCCCATGTAACCGGCCCAATAGCCGAACGCGGCCAGCCGTCGACCGTCCGCGTCCGTGAGGTACTCCATGTCCAGCAGCGCGCCGCCACCCGCCGCGAAGCGCCGCAGCAGCGCCGCGGCGTCGCGCTGGCCCTTGTACGCATGGCCGAAATACACGTGCCGGTGCGCCAACGCAGCCGGCTCGGCGGGCAGTTCCTTGAGCCCGACGATGAACTCCGTGGCCGGGGCGTCGAGCCAGGAACCGGCCTCGGCGGCCACGCAGCCGGCGTCGAGATAGTCCGAGATCGGAAAGGCGCGCTGCGGCGAGTGCTCGACCGTGAGCGTGATGCCGTGCGCGACCAACCGCGCGGCGTCGGCCGGCACGATCGGTGCCCGCCGCTCGCTCTCGCGCGCCTCGTGTCGCATCGTGATCCCGACGTCGGTCGTGCGCGGGTGGGGTTCGGCCATGTGGTGCCCTCCGGTTGCCGGTTCGTGATCTCGCGGGGTCGGGGCCGACTCAGATGACCAGGTCGGCCAGGTCGTCGGTCTCGCCGGGGGACGGGGTGTCCGGGCCGGCGGGCGGGTCGCCGGCGGATATGCGCTTGAGCATCGGCTGTTCGAGGAAGTACGCGAAGGAGGCGTACCCGCGCCACACGCGACGCCACTGTTCGGCCACCGCCGCCTCTCCCACGGTGCGCCGCACCCGGTCGAGATAGCCGACGATGATGTCGGCGGCCTGCTTGGCGTGCCCGGCGGAGAAGTTGTCGATGGTCAGATGTGCCTGCTCGTAGCAGTCGTCGATGCCGTGATGGCGCAACTTCTGCAACTCGTGCAGCCGCATCTCGCCGGAGCCGAACATCTCGATCGCCAGGTTGTAGCCCAGGATCTCGTTGTGGAAACGGTCCGGGAACAGGCACATGCACAACTGCTGGATCGCGAACCCGTAAAGATCGTCCGGGAGTTCATCCTGCTCGATGAAGGCCTCGTCGCGAATGTGCGGAAGCCGGATGCCCGCGCTGGCCAACACCCGGTGGGTCAGCGTGATGTGGTTCTTGCGCAGGTCGCCGTTGCCCATCTCGTCGGCGTAGATGGCGAACAACATGGCGTCGGTCTCGCGCTCGTCGTGCCCGAGATTGCCGAGGCGGTGCAGCCACGCGCCGTCGATGAGGTAGGTGAGGTAGTAGGTGGACTGCCGAAAGAGCACCTCGTCGCGGTCCGGGATCTCGCGCAGCGGCTCGTACGGGTCGACCAGCTTCTCCCAATAGACCCGCTCGGCCCGCTCGTACAGCGCCTGTGGGCTGTAGTCGAACCAGCTCGCGTCGGTGTACCGGCCGCCGGCGCCGTGCACGAACAGGATCTCCGCGTCCCGGAAACAGCGCTCGGCCCGCTCGGCGGCGATCGGCAGGGTGTTGGGGAAGTTCTCGATGTTGACCAGGCGGTGGAACAACTCGCGGTGTTCGCGTGGTTCGGCCTCGGCGATCACGACGTCGGCGGGCGCGCTGCGGGCGATCGCGGCCCGCCGGCGCTCGGCCGCCTCGTCCCCGGCGGTCTCGGGTGAGATCTCGATGACGGGACGCTCGCCGGCCTGGACGCTCGCCGCCCAGGCCCGGAAGGTCGCCGCCTCGTGTTCGTCGAAGATCCCGAACATCGGCCCGCCGAAGCGCATCGCGTCCAGGAGCCGGCAGTCGCCGTTGCCGGGCCCGCGCAGGTGGCCGGACTCGCGTAGGTCGGCCAGGAAGCCGGCGAGGTCGATCCGGGCGGCGCCGAAGACGTCCGTCAGCGCCTTGCCGCCGATCCGCACGTCGCCGTGCTGGCGGCCGGCGAGCGGGGCGTGGCGCGCGATGATGTCGGCGACCTTCGACTCCAGGGTGAGGTTGTCGTGCCAGGCGCCGAGCTCGGCGAGCATCGCGACGTGTTCCCGCTCCAGGTCCAGGGTCAGCCGCACGGCCGCGTACAGCCGGCGCCGCGTGGCCGGACCGGCCAGTGCCAGATGTTCGGCCAGCACTTCGCGCAGATCCGGCTCGGACAACAGCGGCGCGGTGTCGGTGAGCAGGTCGTCCACGCCGAGCGCGTGGAAGGCGTAGTGCACGCCCGAGACCTCGGGCAGGAAATTGGCGGGCAGCCGGGACAGGGCCAGGTGGAAGCTGCCGTGCAGGGCGGTGAGCGGGCGGGCCCGGGCCTTGTCCAGGAAGTCGGCGGCGGCGATCTCCGGCAGGAGTACACCCGCGCTCTCCAGCGCGCGCCGGCGCAACCGGGCCTGGCCGCGCTCGGGATTGCCGCCGCCGCGCAGGGTCAGGTGGTGGGCGAAGAGCCGGTTGACGACGACGGAGGGCTGGGTCGCGGGCTGGGAAAGCGTGTCCAGCCGGCAGCCGGCCGACAGGGCCAGCGGCGCCCGCCCCCGCAGGGCCCTCGCGCGCGCCTGCGGACCCGATCGGGTCAGGGCCGCCAGGACCGCGGCCAACTCGGCGCGGACGGCCTGTACTTCGGCGGCGATCGCATCGGCGTCGGCGAAGGTGCCGGCCGCCGCGTCCGGGGCCCGGTCCTCGGCCGCGGGCAGGAAGGCGTCGATCACGCGCCGGGCGACCAGGAGCGTCGACTCCGACTCCTGGTCGCGCAGCAGAAGCCGGAACAACTCGTTCGGCTCCGCGAGCGTGGCAGCCCGGGCTTCCTCCCAGCCGGCGCGGCTGAACGCGAAGGGCCGGTGCGGCAGCGCGTCGATGGTGTCGGGAAGGACGAAGGGCACGAAGCCACGGTCGCGGCCCGGCGTACGCGGTGCGGTGGTCATCCTGGGCCTCCTCCTGGGGGTGTCGTCCACGGTCATCCGGCGGCCCTGCGCAGCAGCACTCCGATCCGTTGACCGGGAACGCCGGCGGCCAACAGGTAGTGCCGGCCCGGTTCGACGTGCCCCGCCTCGGCCCGGTCGACCAGGTTGATCAACGGATCGGCGGCGAAGCAGTGGCCCACCCGGGTGATGTTGTCCAGATGGAGCTGGGCCGGGGTGAAACCGGCCTGCCGCTCCTTCATCACGATCACCGGCTTGAAGATGTTCGCGTGCATCAGCCCCGCGATGTCGCCCGGCTTCATCCCGAGGGGGGTGAGCAGGCGCTCGTTCACCGTGCGGGCCAGGTCCGCGCTGATCTCGTTGGCGTGCGCCAGCCTGCCCGGGTCCTGGGCGCTCGCGCAGGCGAGGATCTCGTAGCCGCCCTCGACCTCGCCCTCGGCCGCCACCAGGCAACTCGCCGCCCCGTCGCTGAACAGCGCGTAACTCGCCATCCGGTCGTCCTCGTGCGCGGCGCTGTCGGTGGTGACCACCAGCACCCGCCGGTGGCGACCGGCGCGGACGAACGCGGTCGCGGTGTCGATCGCGGCCAGCAGGTTCACGCAGCGATTCATGTTCTGCCCGTAGAAGGGGACGTCGCCCAGGCCCGACTCGGCCAGGAAGGACTCCATGAACGCGCCGTGACCCTCCGAGGGGCCGGGTACCCGGGTCGAGCACAGCACGACCGCGTCGGCGCCGCTCGCCGTGGCCCGCAGGGTCGCTGCGGCGCTCTGCGCCGCGATCGCCTCCAGGCTTCGCTCGGTTCGTCGCACGGTGCCCCAGCCCCACAGGCCGGGCGTCGGCGCCATCTTGAACTCGGCGGCGCGCGCGGCCAGGTTGGCGATGCTCGTGTGCGGGACCTCGAACTCGCCCAGGACGTACCGCGGCCCGTGCAGGTGGGCGGACGGTCCGGTCACGAGTCCTCCTCCGGTTCGGCGGCCGGCTCGGACATCAGCGCGTTCACCTCGGCGTAGGGCACGGCCTGCCCGACGAAGGCGAACGTCCCGTGCTCGCGCACCTCGCGCGCCGCGCGCAGGAAGCCGCCCAGCGCGGCCCGGGCGAACGCCGAGCCCAGGCTGATCCGCCGAGCGCCGCACTCGCGCAACTCCTCGACCGACAACGCCGGACCGACCCCCGCGAGCACGTTGACCGGCCGATCGAGCACCGAGCACACGGTGCGGATCGCCTCGACGTCCGGCAGACACGGCGCGTACAACACGTCGGCGCCCGCCGCCTCGTAGGCCTGGAGCCGCACGACGGTGTCCTTGAGATCACCCCGGCCGTACAGGAAGTTCTCCGCCCGCGCGGTCAGGGTGAACGGGAACGGCAGCGCCCGGGCCGCCTCGACGGCCGCGGCCACCCGCTCCACGGCCGCCTCGATCGGCAGGATCGGGTCGTCCGGGTCCCCGGTGGCGTCCTCGATGGAGGCGCCCACCAGGCCCGCGTCGGCGGCCAGCCGGATCGTGTGGGCGATCTCCTCGCCGGACGTGCCGTAGCAGCTCTCCAGGTCGGCGCCGACCGGCAGCGGCGTCGCGGCCACGATCGCGCGGGCGTTGTCCAGCGCCTGCTCGCGATCCAACAGGTTCACGCCGTCGGAGTGGCCCAGCGCGAAGGCCAGGCCCGCGCTGGTGGTCGCCAGCGCGGTGAAGCCGAGCTGCGTCAGCAGGCGGGCGCTGCCCGCGTCCCACGCGTTCGCCACCACGAACGCCCGCTCGCTCTCGTGCGCCTCCTTGAAGGCGAGGCCCCTTCGGTACCGGTCTGCCGGGTCGAGCAGCATTGCCGTTCCTTCCGATGCGCTTTGGATGCGTTCAGCGTGCCCTTGCGGGGTCAGATCACTTCGATGTGCTGATCGGCCCGAACGGCGGTCAGCAGCAGGTCGATCACCGCCGAGGGGCCCTTGTCGCGGAAGTGGAAGTGGCCGCCGTCGACCCAGTGGCACTCGGGCGGGCTCACACACTCGCGGTCCCACAGCGCCAGCTTGTCGGGGGACAGGTAGGGGTCGTCGCGGCCGGCGATGAGCGTGACGCCCACCGCCAGCGGGGCGGCCGAGGTGTACTCGTAACCGGCGGCCATCCGGAAGTCCGCGATCACGCCGGGCAGCAGCAGGTCCAGCACCTCCTCCTGGGCCATCACCTCCGGGGGCAGACCCTCGAAGAACTGGAGCGCCTCGGCGAACTCCCGGCCCTCCAGGGCCGCGAGATGGCGAACGCGCTGCGAGGGCGCCAGCGAGGGGGCCGACACGCCGGAGACGAACAACCGTCGCAGCGTGGACAGATCGCGCAGCCGACGCGCGGTCTCGAACGCGACGAGGCTGCCCAGACTGTGTCCGAACAGGTAGACGGGCCGCGTGCCGTCGGCGCCCGACTCCCGGGCCCGGGCCCGGATCGCCGAGGCCGCGCCGTGCGCGAACTCCGCCAGCGTCGGTCGGGCCTCGCGTGCCCGGTGCGCGCGGCCGGGCGGGCACACCGCGACCAGTTCCGCCTCGTCGCCCAGCTCCTCCTGCCAGGACAGGAACGAACGCGCGTCGCCGCCCGCGTGGGCGAAGCAGTACACGCGCGGGGTGTGCGCGGCGGCGCCGTCGCGCGTGACGAACCAGCCGCCGCCGGCCACGGACACACTCACGAGATCACCTCCGCCGGTGCGGCGCCCCGGGCCACGGCGGCGCGCAGCGAGAACGAGTGGGTGCGATGGAGCGCCGGATCGCCCGGCCGCACGTGCAGTTCGCCCAGGTCCGGCCGCAGCACCACGGCCGCCACCGTGCGCTCGCGGCGGACGTCGCCGTTGCCCTCGACCCGGATCGGCGCCCGCGACAGCAGCGCGAAGTGCTCCTCGACGCCCGCTCGGGGCGCCAGCTCGGTCAGACGGGCACGGCAGGCGTCCAGCCGCTGCCGGGAGAAGTTACGGGCGAAGACGTTGAGTTCGTCGTGCGCGACGAAGTCCGGGTGCAGGAAGTGGTTGGTGTGCGTGCTCGTCGAGGACTCGCTCACCCGCAGCTCGTCGCCGAGGATCTCCACCCACGCCGACTTGCGGGCGTCGCACAACACCAGGTTGCGCGAGCTCGCCAGCTTGAGGGTACGCAGGATCCGTACCGCGTCGTCCACGTCGCGGGCGCTGTCCAGCAGGTGGCGGATGGCCAGGTAGGGCGGCAGGCCCGGTCGCCACCGGCCGCCGAGCACGAGGTTGAGCCCGACCGCGAGACCGTCGCTGTTGACCCCGAGGTAGCCCAGGAGCCCACCGAAGCCGAGCACCAGGACCCGGCGGGGCGAGCCGGTCCGCGTGATGTCCAGGACGCAGATCTGGTCGTCCAGGTCGCCATTGAGGTCGACGGTCTGCGCCAGCACCGGGCCGGCCGCGCCGCCGACGGCGTACGTCGTACAGTCACCCATGGTCGGTATGCGCTGGTATCCCATGATCTCGCGCCGGACCTGCAACAGCAGCGCCTCGTCGGCACCGAGCCCCGCTCCCTCGGCCAGCCCGTGCAACTCCTGTGCCAGCAAAGGCGTCTGGGTCTCTATCTCGACCCGGTACGCATCCAGCGTCGGCTTCAGCGTCGCCCACGACACCGGGGCCGGCATGATCCGGTTCAGCCGGGCCAGCCCGTCGTCGAGGAAGGCGCGCAGGCTCTCGGCGCGCTCGACGCCGTGCCGTCGGCCGCACTCGAAGGCGTCGCCCCGAGCCCGCACCACCGGCACCCGCGGGCCGGCCGCGGTCACGCCTTCCCCGTCGGTCGCGTCACCTTGGGCCCGGCGAGCAACTGCGCGCGAACCGACGGCCATTCGGCGCGCAGCACGCTGTAGTAGATCGCGTCCCGGCGCCTGCCGCCGGGCATCGGATTGAAGCTGCGCAGCACGCCCTCCTCGGTGGCTCCGATGTTGCGCAGTCCGGCGCGCGCCTGGAGGTTGAGCACGTCGGTCTTGAACTCCACGCGCTCGGCGTTCAGTTGTTCGAAGGCGTGCTCCAGCATGAGGAACTTCGCCCAGCGGTTGATGCCCTTGCCCCGGAACTCGGCGCCCAGCCACGACCAGCCGATCTCCAGCCGCCCGTCCGGCTCGGCGATGCTGCAGAAGCTCATGCTGCCCGCCGTGCGATCCACGGACTTGTCGATCACGTTGTAGACGACGCGGCGACCGGCGGCCTGATCGGCCAGGGCCGCGTCGAAGAACGCGTCGAACTCGGCGTCGGTGGCGATCACGAGCACGAAATAGCGCCAGATCTCGGGGTCCATCGCCTGTTTGCGCACCGCCTCGCGATCCTCGGGGACGATCGGCCGCAGCAGGACGTGCTCGTTCTCCAGCGTCGTCGACGCGGTCTGCACCCAGGTCATCTCAAGCCACCTTTCCGGCGTGGCGCGACAGCGCCTCGGTCACATCGCGCAGCGTGCTCATGGCCGCCACGTCGGGTTCGGTGAAGCAGGCCAGGTCCACCCCGGCATCGTCGCAGGCGGACATCAGGAACAGGACCTTGTTCAGCGAGGTCAACCCGTACGTGCCGACCATGTCCTGGTCCAGGTCGATGTCCTGGGGCGCGACGCCGGATTCCAGCACCTGGGCCAGGTTCCGCCTGGCCACCGTCTCAATCTCGCACTGCATGGATGCTTCCCTGGTTGTCGTGGATCCGGGAACGGTAGGCGTCGAGGATGCGCCCGCGCCTGGCCTTGAGCTGAGAGGTGAGCAGCCCGTTCTCGACACTGAACCGAGGACTGGCCACCACCACCGTGCGGATCTGCTCGTCCTGGCCGAACGCCGCGTTGGTGCGCGCGAGTTGCTCGGCGATGGCGCGCTCCTCGGCAGGCCCCACCGGATCCGCGGCGGGCGAGACCACCGCGACCAGATGGGTCTGCGTCGGGCAGAACACCACACATTCCTCGATCACCGGGCTGGACTTCATGTGCTCCTCCAGCGGTCGGACGACGATCTTGCGGCCGTTGTCCAGCACGATCACGTCGTCGGCACGACCGTGCACGAACAGGAACCCGTCCTCGTCGAGATGACCGATGTCGTTGGTGCGCACCGTCCCGTCCGCGGCGAACACCCGCTCGGACACCCCGAGCGGCGCCTGCTCGTAGCCCCGGCACACCGGGTGCTCGGCTTGCACGTGGATCACCCCCTCGGCGTCCAACAACACCCGTTTGCCCGGCAGTACGCGCCCGACGCTGCCCCGCCGGTGCGCGCCCGGGTGGTTCTTGGTGACGATGCACGTCTCGTTGAGCCCATACCCCTCGAAGATCGGCAATCCGGCGTCCTCGAAGAAGGCCAGCGTGCCGGTCGAAGCCGGCGCCGAACCGGTCCACAGATAGCGGATGCGGTCGCCGAACAACTGCCGCGCGGCGCCGCGGCGCGCCGTCGCCTCGTCGCCGTCGACGCCGGCACCACGCATCCGGGCCTCGATGTGTTTCCTGGCCGTCTCGAAGAATCCCGGCACGCCCATCACCACCGTCGGCCGGATCCGGCGCAATGCCGGGAACGCCGCCTCGTACGTGCTGATCGTGACGTCGTGGCCCCAACGCAGCGCGGAATACGTCCAGTAGCGCTGCTGGAGCACCGACAGCGGCAGGAACACGAGCAGATTGTCCGCGCCGCCGTGCCCGAACATCTCCTGGACCGCGCGCAGATCGTCGTCGATGCTGCCGACGGACGCGGTGAGCGTCTTGGGCTCGCCGGTACTGCCCGAGGTGAGCTTCAGCGACAACACGTCGTCGGGCGAGTAGACGATCGGCTCCGGGACGCGACCGTCGTCCGGTGCGCTCGCCGCCGCGTCGACCTCCGCGAGGGCCCTGCTGCCGGGGGCCCGCGGCGGGCCGTCGGTGAACAGCACGCCCAGGCGGTAGCGCTCGCGCAGACCGGTGTCCGTGTCGAACTTGGTCGGATCGAAGCCCACGGTCACCGCGCCCAGGCGGATCGCCGCGAGATCCAGCAGCGCCCACTCGAGACAGTTCGCGGCCAGGATGCCGACCCGGTCGCCCCGATCGATGCCCAGGTCGCGCAACCACACGGCGAGGCGCCCGGCGCGCGCGTGCAATTCGGTCAGCTCCATCGTCCGGATCCCGCCGAGCCGGAAGAAGGAGATGTGCGGGCCGGGGGTGGGGGCCCGGGAGACGATGTGGTTGATCACCGAGTCGCTCATGTCGCGCTCGACCCCGCCCCACCGCGCTCGGCCAGGCCGCGCTCGATGTGCGCGGCCATCGTGCGCACCGTGTCCACCTCCGGCAGCCGGTCCAGCGTGATCGTCAAGCCGAACCGCTTGCGCACCCCGGCCAGGATGCGGGCGGCCACCAGCGAGTCGCCGCCCAGGTCGTACAGCGGGCGGGTGACGTCCAGGTCCACGTCCGCGACGCGCAGCGGCTTGGCCCACAACCCGGCGACCACGAGCTCCAGTTCCGAGTCGGCGGCGGTGGGCGCGGACGCGGACGGCGCGGCGGATTCGGCGGCTTCCGCGAGCCTGACCCGGTCGACCTTGCCGTTGCGGGTCAGCGGCAGCGCGGTGTGCCAGTACACCCCGGCCGGGATCATGTACTGCGGCAGATGCTCGCGCAGCGCCGCGCGCACCGCCTCCACGTCCGGACGCTCGTCGCCGGCGGGCACGAGATGGGCGACCAGCCGATCGCCTTGCGCGCCGCCCTGTCGGGAGACCACCGCACGCTCCACGGCGGGCAACGCGACCAGGCGGGTCTCCACCTCGCCGGCCTCGATGCGATAGCCGTTCACCTTGATCTGGAAGTCGCCGCGGCCGAGGATGTCGATCTCGCCGTCCGGCAGATAGCGGCCCAGGTCCCCGGTCCGGTACAGGCGCTCGCCCCGCTCCGGGTCGATCACGAAGCGCTCGGCGGTCAACTCCGGGTCGCCCCAGTAGCCGCGTGCCAGGCCCACCCCGGCGGCCCAGATCTCGCCGGTGACCCCGTCGGGCACGTCGCACCCGTACTCGTCCAGCACGTACGCCCGGTTGTTCGCGTTCGGCCGGCCGTACGGGATGCTGCGCGAGCCGTCGTCGTCCTCGCCGATCGGGTGCGACACGTTCCAGATCGTGGTCTCCGTCGGCCCGCCCAGCGAGACGATCCGCGGGTCCAACCCGAGCTTGCGCAGGTCCAGGGGCAACGTCGGCGGGATGCGGTCGCCGCTCATCATCACCAGCCGCAGCGTGTCCAGCGCGTCCGTGCCCTCCGCCGCCTGGTCGCGCAGCAGCGACACGATAGCCGGGACCGAGTTCCACACGCTCACGCCCCGCTCGCCGCACAACCGCAACCAGTGCGCGGGATCGGCCGCCTTGTCCGCGTCCGGCAACACCACGGCCGCGCCCGAACACAGGGCGCCGAAGACGTCGTAGACGGACAGGTCGAAGTTGAAGGCGCTGATCCCGAAGAACCGGTCCGCCGGCCCGACGCCGAACCGCGCGTTGCAGTCGGCGACCACGTTGGCCACGCTCCTGCGGCTGACCATCACGCCCTTGGGCTCGCCGGTGGTCCCCGACGTGTACAGCACGTACGCCAGGTGGTCGTCGTCCTGGGCGCCGGGCACCGGGCGCGGATCGGGCACCGGACCGGGCGGCAGCGGGCGGCTCGCGTCGAGCACCAGGACCTCGCGCCCGGTGTCGTCGCCGGCGGCTTCCGCGTCGTTGGTCAGAACCACCCGCGCCCGGCCGTTGCCCAGCATGTACGCGCGCCTCGCCCGCGGGAGTGCGGCGTCGACGGGCAGGTACGCGGCCCCGGCGAGCATCGTGGCGAGGATGCCGACGATCTGCTCGGGCCCGCGGCGCATCACCAGCCCGACCAACTCGTCCGGGCACACGTCGCGGGCGCGCAGCCACGCGGCGGCGTGCGCGGCGTGCCCGTACACCTGCGCGTAGCTGTACGACGCCGCGCCGGTCAGCACCGCGGGCGCGTTCGGCGCGCGCTCCACGTGGGCCAGGAACGCGTCCGTGAGCATCCCCGGCGAAGGCAGCGTCACCGTCGTCGTGTTGGCCGCCCGGCGGCGCTCGCGCTGCGCCTCGGGCAGCAGGTCGAACGTGGTCGCCGACCACGCCTCCTCGGCCAGGAGCGCCTCCAGCAGATGCTGGTAGCCGGACACCAGGTCCGCCACCAGACCGTCCGGGAACAAGCCGTCCACGCTGTCGAACTGGACCACCACGCCGCCGTGTTGCTCGAACGTGGACACATCCAGCCACACCTGCGGAGTCTGGCTGGAGGTGTACACCTCCGCCCCGAACAACTCCAGGGCCGAGCCGTCGACGTCGGCGTGCGCGTAACCCAGCGCGCTGTTGAACGTGTACGGCATAGGCCCGCGCGCCGCACCGCCGCGCCGACCCGCCTCGCGCAGCACCTCGATGCCGGTGAAGTGTCGGTTGTCCAACCCCCGGCGCAGCCCGGCCTGCAGCGCACGCGCTCGCTCCACGAAGGGAATTCGCCGGTCCACCTCGATCTCGACGAGCATCGTCTCGCAGAAGTTGCCAACGGCCTCGAACATGCGCGGGTGGATCGGCGGACGATTCGCCACCGTGGTGTTGATCGTGAAGCGCGAACCGGCGCCCCACGCCGCGAGGGTGTCCGCGTAGATCGCGAACAGCAGTGCGGAGGGGGTGAGTCCGGCCGTCGCCGCCCGGGCCTTGAGCGCGATCCACTGCGACCGGGTCAGCCGCGCGAAGTGCGCCGAGAAGCGCGGGGCCACGATCGAGGAGGGACTCGTGCGCAGCGGCAGGTCCGGAGCGGGCGCGAGATCCTCGAGCCGGTCCAGCCAGTACTTGCGCGCGCGCTTGGCCGGGGCACGGGTGCGCGCGGCCTCCAGCGCGGCCACGTACGCCTCGAAGGACGCCTCCTCCGGCGGATCCGCGTGCTCGGCGCCCGCCTCCCCGGTCGCCTTCCCGGTCGTCTCGTCCGTCGCGTCCGCCATCACGTCATAGGCGTGGCGCCAGTCGCGGAAGAACAGGAACATGCTGATGGCGTCCATGACCAGGCCGTCGTGGTCGACGTGCAGCACCATCCGGTCGTCCGCCAGCACGGTGACGTCGACCACCAGCAGCGGCGCACGATCGGCGGGCAGGATGCGATGCGAGCGCGACTCGCGCTCGGCGAGCAGATGTTCGTGCTGCGCCGCCTCGGACGCGCCGCGCAAGTCCACGCGTGCCACGCGCACATCGACGTCGTGCTCTCGGACCTGTCGACCATCGGGGGTGAAGCGGGTGCGTAACGCGCCGTGGCGCGCCACGACCGCGCGCAGCGCCGCCTCCAGGCGGTCGATGTCCCAGACGCCCTCGATCTCGTGGTAGACGTGGCTGGCCACGTTGCCCATCTCGACGTGCTCGCCCCGTCCGACCAGATAGCTGCGTTGCAGATCGGTCATCGCGAAGCCGTCCGGCGCGTCCAGATGGGCGACGATCTCTGCCTTGTGCTCCTTGATCAGGCGCAGCAGGTCGGGATCCATGCGCTCCCTGGGGCCTTGCAGGCGCAGGTCGGCCCCAACGGCCGTGATGGTCAGACCCCTGGCCTCGATCTCGCGGAGAACCTGTATGTGACTCATGCCGGCACCTCCGTGTGCGCGGCGACCTCGTCCGGATCCAGGCCCTCGGCGATCAGCGCGCTCAGTTCGGCGACGGTGCGGGCACCGAGCAACTCCTCGATGGGCACGTCGGCGTCGACCTGCTCGGTGAGTTGGTACTGCAGGGCGATGGCCTGCAACGATTCCATGCCGAGCTGGACCAGGGACCGGTCCCGCACCGGCTCGTCCGCGGGCAGGCGCAGGAGGTCGCGCACCAGACCGCTGAACCAGGGGAGCAGCGGCGGGGCCGGGTGGTCGAAAGACGGGTGTTCGGACGCCGGGGTCGAGGAAGTCGGGTTCGAGGGCGCCGGGTCGGTTGTTCCCGGGTCGGCGAAGAACACCTGGCCGGCCAGGTCGACGGCGGTTCCGGCGGGCACCAGGTCGATCCCGGTGGGCCACCGGGTCGGCGCGGGCGCGCCGAGCGCGGTCGACAGGCGGTTCGCGAACCTCGGCATCACCGGCGCGCCGCACGTGGCCAGGAGGCGGGCGGCGGCCAGTTCGAGGGCGACCACCGTGCGCGCCTCGTCCTTGAAGTCCGCCACGTCCGCGGCCGGGGCCTGGAGGCGGGCGAAGGTGGTGACGTCCGTGACGATGCCGTCCAACAGTTCGGCCGCGCGGTTGAGCGAGAATCCGTCCTGCCCGAGGGCTCCGGTCAGCGCCGATCGGCGCGCCTCCAGCCGGGCCAGGAAGGCCGCGTGCTCGGGCCGCCAGGTGCCGGCGTCGGGCGCCACCCCGCCGTACCGCTTCGCGACGCGCTCGCCCAGGTCGTTCAGCCAGGCCTGCCACGTGCCGACCAGGGTGTCGCGGACGAAGCCCTCGTACGCGTCGGGGGAGAAGCTGGTGCGTCGGCCCTCGGGACGGGTCAGCGCCAGGTAGAAGCGGATCGCGTCGACCGTGCGCGGGTTCAGCACGTCCTTGCCCCAGATCGCGTGGCCGCGGCTGGTGGAGAACTTGCTGTCCTCGAGGAGGTAGAACTCGTTGATGTTGTAGTCGATGTCCGGCTGCCATCGTGGATGCGCGACGCGGTACAGCGCCGGGATGAACATCGGGTGGAAGAAGCTGCCGTCCGAACCCAGGAAGTGCACGATCTTCCAGTCGGCCCCGGGGTCGTCCGCGTCCCAGTCACGGCCCAGGTCGCGGCCGAGTGCCCCGATGCCGTAGAGGATGCTGAAGGCGTAGTCCAGCCACGACCAGATGACCTGACCCGGCACGTCGGATTCGGCGGGTGTGATGCCCCATTCGGCCGGATGCGTGACCGGGATGTGCAACCGCTCGCGGCGGGAAAGCCGTTCGGCCAGTTCCTTGACCCCCGCCGGGACGCGGCCGAGCCGGTGGTGGTCGGTGACCACCTTCCCGAACTCGTGCAACGGGAAGGTGTATCGCACCAGCGGACTCTCGCGCGGAGGCGCGTCGCACGCGGCGGAACGCGGCTCGACCAGGTCGGTGCACACGTTGGGTTCCAGGCACGTCTCGCAGATGTTCCCGCCGCTGTCGGCGTCGCACGCGGGGCAGCGTCCGGTGACCCCCGACTCGTACAGGTATTCGCCGGTGTCGGCGGCGAACAGCGCGGCACCCTCCCTCGGTGCCACCGTCCCCGAGGCGGTCAGCCGGGAGAAGAAGGTGCGCAGCGCGGCCGGGTAGGCGTCGTCACGGCTGGTCGCGGTGTACTGGTGGACGTCGATGTCCATCAGCTTCAGCGTGGCCAGGATCTCGGCGCTGTAGTGCGCGGCGGTCTGTGCCGGCGTGCGGCCCTCCCGGCGGGCGGCGGCCACGACGTAGTTCTGGTAGTCGTCGCTGCCGGTGATGTGCCACGCGTCGGCGCCGAGCATGCGCTGGTGCCGGACGAACACGTCGGCGCCGAAGAACGGCCCGGACAGGTGCCCCAGGTGCAGGTCGCCGTTGGGGGTGGGCGCGGAGGAGAAGACGAACACGGGACGCTTGCCGAACCCGCGGTGTCCGGTGTCGTTGGCCGCGTGTACCGCTCGTTCGCCGTCGCGCCAGTAGAAGCTGACGAACAGCAGGTCGGTGTCGCCCGTGTTCTCCACCGAGTGCGTCTCGAACGGTTCGAACTGCACGACGGTGGAGGCGGATACCGGATGGCGCTCGGCGTCCACGGTCAGTTCCCCGGTTCCGGAGACGAACACCCAGGTCTCGGTCTCGTCGTGCTGGTGCGCCTGCGAACGCGTGCCGGGGGCGATGCCGACCCAGGTCGCGCCGACCCCCAGCCGCGTCGCGGAGCCCGTCTCGACGGCGGCCACGGCGACGCCGTCGGCGGCGCGGGGGGCGTCGGGGCGATAGGTGCTGATCTTCACGACAGACTCCTTTGCTTCTCCCACGCGTGCGGAGGAATCGAGGACAGGTCCAGCAGGTCCGCGGCCTCCGCCGCGATCGCCGGGGCGAGCCGATACCCGGAACCGTTGGCGGTGCCGGCGAAGACCACGCGCCCCTCGCCCAGCGCCCGCACCTGCGGTTCTCCGGTGGGGCTGTACGCGTCACAGAACACCCGGCCCGAGACGCAGCGTTCGGCCAGTTCGGGGGCGTAGCGGCGCAGGCTCGCGCGCGCCTGGTCGACGTCGTCCGCGGACAGCCCGTCGACCAGGTCGTCGGGATCGACGTCCCAGGTCGTGCAGGTGTAGCTGAACAACCAGTGCCCCGAGGCGTGCAGGGGCAACAGGAAGGCGTCCTCGTCCTGGAAGACGACGGCTCGGTCGGTGCGGGTCGGGACCCGCTCGATGTGCAGGGCGACGATCTTCTTGACCCGGGCGCCCAGCGGGGCCAGCAGCTCCCGCCACGCGGGCTCGGCGAGCCACGGGCCCGGTGCCAGGACGACCCGCTCCGCGGTCAGCGTCTCGCCGGTGCCGAGGGTGAGTTCGACACCGCTCACGCTCGTGTCGCGGCCCGGGCTCGCGTGGGCCAGGGCGCGGACCGCGTCCACATGGACGCCCTCGCGCAGGGTCACCCGGGGACGGAGCTCCCGGGCGAGGTCGTGGACCAGGGCGTACACGTCGGCGTACTGGGCGCCTCGACAGTTCCAGATCCGCGCGTGCTCGGGCAGGCGGAGGTCGGGAGGGCCGGACGGATCCTGCCCGGGTGGTGCGCCGGAGGGATCGGCCGGCGCGGGACTGTCGGTCACGGTGTCGATGCGGGTCAACTCGGCGCTGTCGAGGTAGATCTCGCGCACTCGCGCCGCGTTCGCGGGCGAGGCGACCACCGACATCGGTACCGCGTGGATGGGCAACTCCGGGGCGCGCTGCTTGAGCCGGGCGTAGTAGTCCTGGCTGTACGCCGTCATGCGCCGAACCCGCTCCGTCGCGCCGCGCGGACAGTGCAGTCCCGCCGACCGTCGGCTCGCGCCCGCACCGACGGTGTCCCGGTCCAGGAGTACGACGGATGCCTCCGGCGCGCGTGCGGTGATTTCCCGGGCGACCAGGCACCCGACGATTCCCGCGCCGACGACGGCGACATCGGCGTGTTCGGGGCTCACAGAGCGTCCAGTTCGTCGACGGGCGGCTTGGCGGACCACTCCACGAACGACGGCAGTTGTTCGTCGGAGCCCACGCCCAGAAGCCGGTCGAGGATGCGCCGGCTGCGCCAGGCGGTCAGGCTCAGATTGGGATCCGCCAGTCCGCGCTGGCCACGTGCCGCGTTCTGCATGAAGATCAGGCGATCGCGGGGGCCGTCCCATTGCACGGCGAAGTCCCGGTCGATGCGGTACTCGTCGCCCTCGCGCTCCAGGCGGCTTTCGATCGGCGCGAGGAAATCCGTCGACGCCGGACGAAATCCGGTGGCCCACACGATGGTGTCCACATCCACGTGCTCGACCACACCCGGTCGGTCGTTGTGGCCCATCTTGATGGTCCACCCGCCGGACTCGTTCGCGCTCACATCGGTGACGCCACGATTGGGAAGCAGCGCCAGCAGATCCTGCGCCCCGTCGATGAAGCGGTGCTCGTAGCAGCGCTGGTAGATCTCGCGCAGCGTCGACTCCGAGATGCCGTCGCTGCTCAGCACGTTGCGATTGTTGAGCGACTCGCGGACCGCTTTGTCGAGGCCGGAGAAGTACTCGGAGTAGCTCGGCATGTAGTACTCGTTCGTGAACGGCGAGTCGTCGATGGGAAAGTAGTTCCCGCGCCGCGATATCCAGGTCACGCGCCGAGGCAATTCCTTCGGCGTCCGTGATATCAGATCCAGGAAAGCTTCCGCTCCGGACTGGCCGCCACCGACCACGGCCACCCTCTTGCCGACGAGTCCCGCGCGCGTTCCGTCGATGAAGTCGGAGACGTGGAACTGGGTGTCGCCGAGCTTGTCCCGAGCCTGTTCCGGAACCCAGGGTCTGGTGCCGACGCCGACGCAGATGTTGTCCGCGGTCACGGTGCGGCGACTGGTGTGCACGACGAATGAATCTTCCGCGTCGTCGAATTCGACGGAGACCACTTTTTCGCCGAACACGATGTTCTCGTTGCGCCGGCTCGCCCACTCCAGATAATTCCGGAATTCCCGACGGGGAACCGCTTCGTATTGGGCGTTGATGAAGTGGTAGATCTTCCCCTGTTCGTGCAGGTACGAGAGGAAGGAAAACCCGTTCGTCGGGTCGGAGAGGATGACGAGATCCTTGAGTAACGACACCTGTAACGACGCGCCGGGTATCTGCTGATTGTCGTGCCAGCCGAACTGCTCCTTCTGGTCGAGAAAGAGATTCGGCGTCTCCGAGCGTCCGTGCAGCAGCGACGCCAGGCTCAGGTTGGCAGGACCGACTCCGATGCCGACACAGCGGTACTGCGCCGACTGGGGTTCGTTTTTTCCCGGAATACGGTTTTCGACTGATTTCCCCACGGCTCGACGACACTCCCAGCACTCGCGCAGGACTGGTCATCCGGCGAAATTCCCCAGCGCAACGCGCGTAACTCGCGACATGGCCGGGGAACAGCCCCGGTGCGCCGGGAACCGGCTCACGCGGAGCTTCACGACAGATGCTTCTCGGAGGTTGGCCGCCACGCGCTGCGGAAGTCGAACGGTTGTCCGCGGCGCACGCCGGGCGGCGACAGGTGGTCGGATTTCAGGCACACGAGATTCCCTGCCCGCTTAATCTCGATTTCGAGCACGGCAGGCAGGTCGCGGAGCTTCGGTCCCGGTCCGTCCGTTTAGTCGGTGACGACTGGCGGAAGGGGTACCGACTCCGCGGAGAAGCTTCGGAACGGCTATTACTCAGCTATTCACTTTGGTTTGACCGGAGAGTCGCGTCATCAAATCTTTTCGCGCGAGTTCGCGCGGGCTGATGACCGAGATAGACTCTATAGCAGGGCCGGCGGCTTGGCTAGTGCGTCGCGGCGACCCTCCCGGGAAGATCGATTACCCGCCGATGGACGGAAAACGCGAAGATCGTATTCCGGTTCCCCAATCTTTGACAACTGCCGGGATGCCATTGATCAGGCGCTTTACCTTGGATATCGGCCGACCGGCACGCGAGGCGAACCGCACATGGACGAGATCGTGGACGAGATCGATCCTCGCCGCCCGACCGGATCGGCCCATGAGTTTTCGGGTCATGACCCCGCCGCATATCGTTGACAATCTCAAGGAAGCGGAACCTCCGATTTTGCGGCCGCGCGCTCCGACCATGCCCCCTCGAATTGCCGTCTCCGGCACCGCATCGACGGGCCCGGCTTCGACCGGCGACCCACATCCGCCGACGCGGGGTCGCGACCGGCGGGACGGCGATGTCCCGCAGGGGTCGGGGCCGGGCAGGGCGCGCACGGGCATGCGTACGACCCGGGCCGGCGGCCGGGCCGGGCTTCGTGCCCGTCCCTGCCGCCGACCCGGGTCCGCGGTCGTCGAGGTTGCCTATTTTGTGCCCGGTGCCGGCGTCCTTGCGTGTCGGCACCGGGCGCGGTTGTCGTGGCGGTCGTGCGCCGGGTCCCGAGCGTCACCGAGTATCGGCGACCCGGCGAACGGGCCGGGGGTTCAGCCTCGCCGTGTGGTCGCCGACTCCGAGGTCGGCCGGCCGGTCACGAGGTTTCCCGGTTCCAGGCTCCGGTGGCGGCCGTGGCGCGTGCGTAGTCCGCGAAGTCGCGCGGTGCGCGGCCGAGGACCCTGCGGACGCCGTCCTCGACGCGTGCGTTGCGGCCGTCGAGCACGGTGGTGAAGAGGTAGATGAGGAAGTCGATGTCGCCGGCGGGCAGGCCGGCCTCCTCGAGTGCCTTGGCGTACTCGTCCGCGCCCACGGTCGCGAAGTCGACGCGGCGTCCGGTGGCGGCGGCGATCTCCGCGACGGCGTCGGCGAAGGTGAGCAGGCGCGGCCCGGTCACCTCGTACGTCTGCCCGTGGTGCCCGTCCTCGGTGAGCGCGGCGACGGCGACCTCGGCGATGTCGTCCGCGTCGACGAAGGGTTCACCCACGTCGCCGACGGGCAGCACGACCTGTCCTTCCAGGACCGGCCCGACCAGGTAACCCTCGCTGAAGTTCTGGCTGAACCAGCTCGCGCGCACCACGGTCCAGGCGATTCCCGAATCGGCCACGACGCGTTCACACACCTGGGCCTCCTCCTCGCCGCGCCCGGACAACAGCACCAGGTGCCGCACGCCCGCGCTCGCCGCCGCCTCGGTGAAGGCCCGGATCGCCGCGGGAGCCCCGGGTACCGCCAGGTCCGGGAAGAACGACACGTAGACCTTGTCCACGTCCCGCAACGCGGGTGCCCACGTCGCCGGGTCCTCCCAGTCGAACCCCGGGTCGGCCCCGCGCGAGCCCACCCGTACGTCGGCCTCGCGCGCGCGGAGCAGATCCACGATCCGGCGGCCGGTCTTGCCGGTCCCGCCCAGTACCAGGATCTTGTTCGAACTCACCGTCATGTCGTGTCCGTTCGGCATCGTGAATGTGTTCCTCAAAGATCGTTCAGCCGCCGGACGGGAACAACGCCGCCATGATCAACTATCGTTGAGCAGGATTCAACGATCGGGCGGGGGCCTGCGTGGAGACGTACGAGATCGAGGCATTCCTGGCGGTCGCCGAGGAACTGCACTTCGGTCGTTCTGCGGAGCGATTGGGCGTGTCCACGGGGCGGGTCAGTCAGATCATCCGCAAGCTCGAACGCCGGGTCGGGGCGTCCCTGTTCGACCGAACGAGTCGGTTGGTGGCGCTCACCACGATCGGCACCCTGTTCCACGACGACCTGCGCCCCGGCCACGAGCAGGTGCAAAGGGCATTGGAACGCGCGATCATGGCCGCTCGCGGCTTCGAGGGCCCGCTGCGGGTCGGCTTTCTCGGCGCCGCGGCCGGTGCGCTCGTTCTGGAGACGGCCCGTGCCTATCGCGCCGAGCACCCGACCGGCGACGTCATCGTCCACGAGCTCCAGATGGACAACTCCTTCACGGAACTGCGCGAGCATCGCACGGAGATGGTGCTCAACACCCGGCCCGTCACGGAGCCGGACATGGTCGCCGGGCCCGCGCTGTGGAGCGAGCCTCGATACCTGGCCGTCTCCTCGCGGCATCGACTGGCCGCCCGGCCGGAGGTCTGCCTGGAGGACCTGGCCCGCGTCACCCTGCT
The DNA here is from genome assembly GCF_044765325.1 of Embleya sp. NPDC127516. Classification (NCBI taxonomy): domain Bacteria; kingdom Bacillati; phylum Actinomycetota; class Actinomycetes; order Kitasatosporales; family Streptomycetaceae; genus Embleya; species Embleya sp. NPDC127516. Next base: position 48,726 of record NZ_JBIWJT010000025.1, read on the forward strand.
GCGCATGCCCGCCAACGCACCCGCCGCCATCGCCGACGACCGGGTCCCGGCCGCGACGCCACAGGGTCGGCCGATCGCACACGGGCCGCGGGTGGCCTCGTTCCAGGAGGCCCTGGCCCTGATCGCGGCCGACGAGGGCGCGTTCACCGTCGGCGGCCAGGTGATCCGCTTCTACACCCGCCCCGACGTGACCTACGTGCCCATCTCCGACGCCCCGCCCATCGAATGGGGTTTCGTGTGGCGCGCGTCGCACGAGACCGCCCGCATCCGAGCCTTCAACGCCAAGGCCGTCGCCGTGCGCACACCGTTGCGACGGGCCCGGGGAGCGGCCACGCCTTGACCCTCGGGGTTGACATCGAGGCGGTCGGGCGAACGGCCGGCGCCGGCGGTCGGCGCGGCGACGAACGCGGACGCGGATGCGGAGGCAGACGCTCGGTGCGTCGAGGCAGTGGGCGCGCCCGTCACCCGGGCCGGTCGCCCCGGCGACGGATGTCGAGCGTGGCACAGTGGAACGAACCGCCCAGGCTCTGCACGTGCCGGAAGGGACAGCGGAGCGGCCGGCGGCCCAACTCTTCGACCAGTGCGCACATGTCGTCGTCCTCGGCCGGGAACATCGATCGTCGGGCGGTGCCGACCACACATTCCTCCAGCGGATCCCACTCGTTGTCCGAGCCCACCGGGATCGCGGGCCCAGGGGAGTGTCGAGGGGTTCGTTCACCGGTCGGCGGGTGATGGCGCATGTCCCGATCGTGCCCGAGACCCGTGTTCCGAGCATCCCGGGCGGGGCCACACGGATCAGCCGAAGTCGTCCACACACCGCCGGCGGGCCGGTGCCCGGGTGCGGGGCCGTACGGGGACACGAGTGCTCGGGCGCGGGGCTATACGGTGACGCGATGATCCTTTCCCTGCCGCCCGGCGATTTCCGCGCCTACCTGTTCGACTGCGACGGCACCATCGCCGACTCGATGCCGCTGCACTACCGGGCCTGGAAGCAGGCTCTGGACGAGTGGGGCTGCGTGTTCCCCGAGGATCTGTTCTACGCCTGGGGCGGGCGAACGGTGGCGGACATCATCACGTCGCTCAACGAGGACCAGGGGTTGGCCATGCCGGTGGAGGCCGTCGCGCATCGCCGGGAACTCCTCTTCCGCGAATACCTCCCGCAAGTGACCGTCGTACCGGGCGTCCTGGCGCACATCGAACACGCCGCCGGGCGTATACCGACGGCCGTTGTCTCCGGCAGCACCCGCGACTCCGTCACGGCGTCGCTGACCGCACTGGGTCTGCTCGACAGGTTCGACGTACTGGTGTGCGCCGGCGACTACACGAGGGCCAAGCCCGACCCCGAGGGGTATCTCCGGGCGGCCGAGCACCTCGGCGTGCCGCCGGAGCACTGTCTGGTCTTCGAGGACACGGAGATGGGCATCCGGGCGGCGACGGCGGCGGGCATGGCGTCCGTACGGATTCCGGATCCTCGTCCGAGGTGAGCGTCGCGCCGGCGCGGTGAGGGTCGCTCCGCGGGCAGGGGCTCCGGCGCGGCTCCGGCGAAATACGATCGCGACGGCACGGCGAGTTTGCTAGCGTCGATGGCATGAAGCGCGCCCACATGATGACGACGACGCCGGAGAGTGTCCCGGCGCGCTGACGGATTTCTTGGTCAAAGCCCCGGGGCGAGTGCCCCGGGGCTTCGTCTTGCGGTCACTCGCCCGATGTACGCGAGGAGACCCGATGCACGACCACCGCAGACTCGGCCGTGAGCTGGAACTGTTCGACACCGACCCGCTGATCGGGGCGGGACTGCCGTACTGGCTGCCCGACGGCGCCGCCGTACGGCACGCCCTGGAGGAGTACATCCGCGACGCCGAACGGCGGGCGGGCTACCGGCACGTGTACTCGCCGGTGCTGGGCAAGCGGGAACTGTACGAGATCTCGGGTCACTGGTCGCACTACAGCGACGACATGTTCCCGCCGATGGACGTGGGCGGCGAGCAGGTGGTGCTGCGGCCGAGCCTGTGTCCCCATCACGCGGTGATCTACCGCTCCCGGGGCCGCAGCTACCGTGAACTGCCGCTGCGTATGGCCGAGTTGGGCGGCATGTACCGATCCGAGCCGTCCGGCGTGCTCGGTGGGCTGACCCGGGTCCGGGCCATTCAGCTCAACGACGCGCACATCTTCTGCACCCTGGACCAGGTCGCCGAGGAGGCGCGGGCGGCCCTGGAGATGATCGCTCGCGCGTACCGGGCGCTCGGCATCGGTGCGGCGCGATATCGACTCTCGCTGCCGGGTGCGGGAGGCAAGTACGTGGCCGCGCCCGAGATGTGGCGGCGGTCCGTCGCGCTGCTGACCGACGTGCTCGACGGCTCGGGGCTCGCGTACGAGGCGGTCGAGGGCGAGGCCGCCTTCTATGGCCCCAAGATCGACGTCCAGGTGGTCGACCCGGCCGGGCGCGAGTCCACCCTTTCCACCGTCCAGATCGACTTCCACCAGCCCGAGCGGTTCGACCTGCACTACATGGGCGCGGACGGCGCCAAGCACCGACCGGTGATGATCCATCGCAGCATCATCGGCAGCGTGGAGCGGGCCGTCGCGCACCTCATCGAAGAGCACGGCGGCGCCTTCCCCGCGTGGCTCGCGCCAGTGCAACTGGTGGTGCTCCCGATCGCGGCGACCGAGCTCCCGAACGCGCAGGCGTTCGCGCGGCGTTGCCTGGAGTTGGGACTGCGGGTCGAGATCGCCGAGCCCGAACGCGGCACCCTGGGTGCGCGTATCCGCGAGTCCCGTCTCGTTCCCTACCAGGCCGTCATCGGCGCCAAGGAGGCCGCGAACGACCACATCGCCCTACGCCTGCGGGACGGCCGCCGCATCACCCCGCAACCCGCCGAGGATGTCCTCGCACGCGTGGGCGCCCTCGTGGACGCCCACGTGAGCGAACTGTGGGACGAGGCGGCGGTGTAACGCCCGCATCCGCCGTTTCCGTCGGGCCGCCCGCCCGTTCGGCCGACAGGGAGGCCGAACGGGTCGGCCCGGCTTCTCGAGCGGAGCCGCCGGCAGGGTGTACACGATCGAACCGGTCGTGCTCGGGGCCGTGCGAGAACCGGCTCCGGATTCCCGGTGTCGGGCGGGACGGTGGGGCGAACACGCCCACCGGTGGCGCAACACCGGGCACGCGTGGGACGTGGCCGGTATCTGTGGGGTCCACCGCTCCCCAACGAAACGGACCACCTCGTGCGAACCCGACTGTCGAGCCCGCTCCCGCCCGCCGAACGAGGTTCGCGTCGAACCCGGCCGCGCCGGCGCCGCCCCAGAGCCGCGGCCGTGCTGGCGGCGGCGCTGCTGAGCCTGACGGCCGCCGCGCCGGCGCCGGCCACCGCGATTCGATCCGACGCGCCCGCCGGGTCCGCGGAGCGGGTTCCGTCCTTCGCCGAGACGCTGACGCCCGAGCTGATCGCCCTGATGCAGCGAATGCGCGTGCCCGGCGCCATCGTCTCCATCCGCACCCCCGAGTCGGGTACGTGGACCACCACACTCGGCACCGGAGACCTGGCCGACGGGGCGCCGATCCGGTCCACGGACCACATGCGGGTCGGCAGTGTCACCAAGACCTTCACCGGGACGATCATCCTGCAACTCGTCGAGGCCGGGCGGCTGTCCCTCGACGACCCGGTCGCCGCCTACCGGCCCGACGTACCCGACGGGCAGCACATCACCATCCGTCAGCTCCTCCAGATGACCAGCGGGCTGTACAACTACAGCGAGGATCCCGCGTTCAACCGGGCGCTCGACGAACATCCACAGGCCCCGTGGACCCCCGACGAACTACTGGCGATCGCCTTCGCGCACCCGTCGTACTTCCCACCCGGAGGTGGGTTCCACTACTCCAACACCAATACCATCCTGCTCGGACTGATCGCCGAGGAACTCACCGGACAGCCACTGGCCGAGTTGTTCCGGCAACGCATCTTCCGGCCGCTGGGCATGTCCGAGAGCAGTCTGGCCACGGACTCCCGCTTTCCCCGCCCGCACGCGCACGGCTACGAGTTCATTTCCAACGTCGACAGCCTGACCGCGCCGGTACTCGAGGGCAAGGAAGCGGCCTGGGCCGACTGGTCGGCCGGCAATCCCAAGGACGTCACGAACTCCGATCCCTCGTGGGCCTGGGCGGCCGGCGCCGCCGTCTCCACCGTCGACGACCTGCTCCGCTGGGCCCCGGCACTGGCCACGGGCGCCTTGCTGAGCCCCGAGGTCCAGCGCGAGCGGTTGACCTTCGTCCCGGCCTCCGATCAGCCCGGCGCGCCGACCTACGGTCTCGCCATCGCCGACTTCGGTGGTTTCCTCGGCCACGACGGCCAGTTGCCGGGTTATAACAGTTTCGTGGGCTACAACCCGCAGTCGCGCGCGACCGTTGTCGTCCTCGTCAACCTCAACCAGTCTCCCGACGGCAAGGCGCCGGCCGACGAACTGACCAAGCTGATCTTCTCGAAGGTGTTCCCGGCGCCGTCCTCGTAGCCCTTGCGGATGGGGACGCCTCCTCGGGTCCGGGGAGCAGAGGGAGCCGGGGGAGCCGGGGGAGCCGAGGGTCCGGCGGATCGACACGCCGGGTGGTTCGGTGCGGCGGATCGGGTGCGGGTGCGCATGCCCGCGTGCCCGATCCGTACGACCCCGCAGAGGTACTGCCGACACCGAGGAAGATCCCGCCTCCGGCGCGCCGACCGGCTCCGTGACTCGACGGGCAGGCCCGAACGCGCGCCGGCCGGCGTGCGCTACGCGGGAGACGCGTTCAGTTCGTGCTCTCGGGCAACGAGTTCGCCGCCCTCGTGGAGCAGCGCGGCGCGCATCTCCGGTGTCGCGGTCCGCCAGGTGGGGCGCAGGCCGAGGAGGAAGGCGTGCCGGTACGCGGATCCGATCGTCGCCGCACCCGCCTCGTCCAGCACCTCGGTCGCCACGAGGTCGAACGTCACCTCGACGACGTCGTCGGGCAGGGCGTTGATCCGCGCCACGAGGTCCTTGCGCAGCCGGTGGGCGACGGACGCGTCCACGACCTTCGGCACCACCACCCGTGCGCGGCCGTGCTCCACCAGACACTCACAGCCCCAGGTGTCGGTCACTGTCTCCCCCATCACGCGCCGAAGAACACGCCGCTCCGGGCGGGCGGTTCCGCTTGTTCGAGTCCACCGCACGTCGGGAGTCCCCGTACGGTCCGATACACAAACGAGACGAAAGCGGTGAAGCTCGCGGACTCGACGTCGTCCGGCCGACCGGAACCGGCACCTGCGGCAGGCGCCGCAGCGTACCCGGGTGCGGATCACGCCGCCACGGGCATCGGCGACGAATCGCCCGCAGGGCATGTGAAGTTGGACTCCCGGTGGGGTTCGGGCCCGCCGAACGCATCACCGGGCAGGAGCATGGGCGGTCGGCGTAGAGCGATCCGTACCGCACGGGCGTCGCGGAGTGCCCTATCGGGAGTCGGGGCGTGGGCGGTCGAGGATCAGGTCGGCCGCGTGGGCGATGACCTCGGCGCGGGTGCGGCCCTCGTGATCGGTGGCAAGGGAGCGGTGTGCGATCGCCACGCAGAAGGCCAGCAGACTGCGCGCCTCGACCTCGTCGGGATCGGAGCAGAAGGTGCCGATCATCTCGCGCAGCAGGGCCATACGCCGGTTGTCCACCCGGCGCAGGCGTTCGGCGACCGCCTCGTCGCGCCGGGCCCAGTCGCGGACGGCGAGGTCGAGGGGGAGCAGTCGGTCGTCGGAGAAGGTGAGCATGCCCGCACGCTGGATCATGGTTTTCGGGTCGCCGCCCTCGCGCTCGACCTGGTCGATCACCTCATCGGTACTCTCCCGTTCCCAGGCGTCCAGCATCGCCCGCAGCAGCGCGTCGCGGTCGGCGAAGTACCCGTAGAACCCGCCCTTGGTGACGCCGAGCCGCTTCGCCAGCGCCTCGACGCGCACGGCGTCCGGGCCGCCGTCGGCCAGCGCGCGCAGGCCCTCCTCGACCCACCTGTCGCGCGGTGTGCGAGCAGCGCCCACGGTGTGTCCCTTCGTGCCCGTCGTGCCGGTCGTGCCCCTCGTGCCCGTGCACCGGACGTATGCAACCGCCCGTCCGATTATGCGTAACCGCATATTCGATCTTGCCTGGCGTTATACGCAAGCGTATAACAGAGGTGGCAGCAATGGCCCGAGGCAGGAAAGGCGGCGGCGCGCCGTGAGACTTCCCCGCACAGCCCATACCGATCAGCCGTGGCGGATCCACGAGCTCGCCCGTGACTTCCGGGTGGAGGACGTATGGTCCTACCGTGCTCCCGGCTCCGGTCCGGACGACTTCCCCGTCATGCTCGCCGCGATGCGCGCCGGCGGCGGGCTCGGCAAGCAGGCGCTCCCGGCCCGGTTCCTGTTCGCGGTGCGTTGGAAGCTCGGCGCCCTGCTCGGTTGGGACAAGCCGAAGACGGGTCTGGGTACGCGGGTCCGGCCGCTGCGCGACCGCGTGCCGCGCGAGCTCGCGGAGACCGTGGACCTCTCCCTCCCCGCCGGCAGTCCGTTCACGCCCGTGTACGACCTCGACAACGAGTCCGCGCGCGAACTGGCCAACCGGACGGTGCACGGGATCATGCATCTGGGGTGGGTGCGAAGCGGGGACACCGGCGGCGGTGACGGTGATGGGAACGGAGACGTCGGCGACTACGAATTGCGGATGGCGGTTCTGGTCAAGGCCAACGGGCGGTACGGCAGGGTGTACATGTCCCTCATCGCACCGTTCCGCTACCTGATCGTCTACCCGGCGCTGACCCGTCAATGGGAACGGGCTTGGCGCGATCGCGAGCAGTTGCTCGCGTAAGGCGCCGGGCCTCCTCGACCTCGATGGTTCGGATCGCCGATCGCCGACGGGGCGAGCGATGTCAGCGCTTGAGCTTGCGCCAACCGCCCGCACGATTGTTGGCGATGATCTGCTCGAACATGGCGGTCAGGGCGGGTGCGTTGATCGTCTCGCCCCGGCGTACGGCCACGGTGCGGGCGGTCTTGTTGTCGTGGCCGCCGGTGATGATCCCCTCGGGGTCGGGGACGATTGCCCCGTCGTACAGGAACACGTTGACGTGGTCCTTCGCCGCCAGGAGCGCGCAGATGTTGCCCTGAAGGACGAAGTACGGTCGAACGGTGCGCTTGATGGTCTCGGCCACCTCCGGGTCGGCACCATGGACCAGGTCGCGGACCTCGCGACAGATGGCCTGCTGCCAATCGGGCAGGGCTTCGATGTAGTCGTCGACGCGCGGGTCGGTGACGTAGGAGGTCATGGTCATTCACCGTAACCGAACGACGCCGAGAAATCGGCACCATCGTCGGCGCATGTCCACGATTCGGATCCGAGGGTGTGTCCACCAGGTCCGGGACTTCCGTGCTCCTGTGACCCCCGCATGCGCATCGTCTCGCCGAGCCGGAGGTGGTGTTGGTCGTGCCATGCGGATTCCCACCCGAACGCATCGAGGCGGAACGGGACTTGCTGACGCGCCTGCCGGGCTGGTCGGATCTGCCCGCGGTTCGCAACGACAACGTGTGGGTGCTGGACGGCCCGGCGTACTTCAACCGGCCCGGACCGCGCGTGGTCCGCGGTGTCGAGATCCTCGCGTACGTCCTGCACGGCGTACGGCCACCGGTTCCCGTGACGCCTCGGGAGGCGCGGCGTCCGGGATGACTACCCGTTGCCGGCAGGTTCCGGCTCCGGAACGATCAATGGGGACAGGGTGGGCCGGTTCGGATGCCGGTCAGGCGTACCCGTACCAGGAGGTCGTGCAGCGCGTCGTGGCCCTCGGGGCGTTCCGCGAGTGTGGACGCCTCGTGCGCGTCGTCGAGGGCGGCCCGCAGCCGATCGATGTCCGCCCGTGCCGCGTCGACGGCCACCGACTCGTCCAGTGCGCCGTGCTCGGCTTCGCGTTTCGCGGCCACCAGGTCGCCGAGATAGGCCGGAGCGATGTCCCGGCACAGGTCGGCCAAGGTGGGGAGATCGGCCACGACCTGTCCCGAGCGCATCAGGTGGATCCCGGTCAGCAGGACCCGGAATGTGTACAGCAGCGGCTTGAGCTCGCCGGTCCGCTCGAACAGCCGTAGCTGCGTGCGCGCGAACCCGGCGTAGTGGTGCGCGTGGTGCCGGGTCACCAGTCCGGGGGCGAGCGCCACCAACTCGGCGTGCGCCGGCGTGGTGTGTACGACGAGTGGAGAGAGCAACTGCTCCAGGACGTAGCCGTTGCGGCGCAGCAGGAGCCGTACGAACTTTCCGAGGTCGTGGGTGACGAGGTCGTTCTCCACGCCGTCGGCTTCCCACATGCGCCCGCGCGTGTGCTCGCCCTCGCGCAGGCCGACCAACGCGGTCAGCGGCAGCAGATGCGCGCCGCGCAGGTCGACGTCGGAATCCCGGGAGGGGAAGCCGTACAGGTGCGCGCCGGACACGGTGGCGAACACGAGCGGATCGGGTTGTTCGGCCACGATCGCCGACAGGCGCTCCGGTTCGATGTCCAATGCCACGACGGGCCCTTTCCTGACGATGCTGCGGGACCCGGAATCCTAGCCCGCCACCCGCCTGCCGCGTCCCACCCGCCTGCGGCGGTCCATATGTTGGGTTGATCGCACGCGTCCCTCGGCGCGAAGACGAAGCCCACCGAACCCGGAGCCCGGCAACCGCCTTTCTCCTCGTCCCCACCGGGCCCGGACCTGATCCCGAACCGGCCCGAAACAGGGGCCGGGGCCCCCCCGGGGGGGGGGGGGGGGCGGGCCCCGGTGGGGGGGGGGGGGCCCGGGGGGGGGGCGGGGCGGCGGGGGGGGGGTTGGGG
>NZ_JBIWJT010000025.1:57544-110431 GCF_044765325.1 Embleya sp. NPDC127516
GGAGCCCCCCCGCCCCTTGGCGCCACGCCCCCCCCCCCCCCCCCCGTCCCCCGCAACCGGCCTTAACCCGGGGCCGCCCCGGCCCGGCTGGGGGGCCGGACCCGGCCCCTGTTTCGGGGCGGAGCGGCCCGTGGTTCGGTCAGGGCCGTCGAGCGGGCGTTGCGGCACTCAGGCGCGGGTCCACACCTGGTTCTGCCCGGCGTGGCAGGGGTGGAGGCGGATTGCCGCGCCGTCGTTGGTCTTGAAGTCCCAGACGTCGGCGCACATGTTGGAGGCCTTCGCGTAGATGTTGTTGCCGCGCAGCGTGAACTGTTGGGCGGGGTTCCCACTGCAGTAGGCGAGTTGGATGACGGTGCCCTTCTGGGTGGAGCCCCAGGCCGCGTCCATGCACAGGCCCTTGGTGCGGATCGTGCCGTCGGATCTGATGTCCCACTTCTGGTTCACGTCTCCGTTGCACGACCACAGGACCAGCGGCGTGCCGTCGGAACCCGCGGACCCGCTCAGGCACTTGCCGGAGTACCCGTTCCGCAGCGGGTTGCCCGGGACGTTCGGCTTCGGCTGGGCCGGCGGGGGCTGGGGAGCCACCTTGGGTTGCTCCGGGGCGGGTTTGGTCAGCGGCATTTGCCGGGGCTCCATCGCGGGTTGCGTCGCGGGTCGCCCGGCGGCAGGGGGTCGCTCGGCGACCGGCGGCGCGGGAGTCGTGGCGGGCGGTGTCGACCCGGCGCCCGTCGGGGTCGAGCCGGCCTCACCGGGCGCGCCGGCCTCCCCCGGTGCGCCGGGTGCACCGGGTAGGCCGGGCGCGCCGGGTGCTCCAGGCGAACCCGGTGCCCCGGGTGAACCGGGCAGACCACGCGCACCCGGTGCGCCGGCCGCCCCGGGTTCCCCGGGCGGCACGGCGCCCGGCACCCCCGCCCCCGCCCCCGCCCCCGCAGCCGCGACCGTGCGATCGCCGGCCGACGTGTCGCCGCTCGCGCCGGTCGGGGTCAGCGCCACGGCCAGCGTCGTGACCGCGGCGATGCCCGCGGCCGAGCCGAGCGAGACCCACACCCGGCGCCCCGGTGCGAGACCGCGTCGGGGCCGGGTCGGCCGGCGGGCGTACGCCTGCGCCAACGAGGGCGCGGACGAACCGACGTGCGCGCCGGTTTCGTTGGGTTCGGACACAAGCTCTCCTTCGTGGGCACGACATTCTGACGGGGCGGTGTGCGCCGTCAGTCGGAGCCGACCAGTCGCGGGAGGTCCATCTCGTCGAGGACGACCAGTTGCCGCTCGTCGGGCGTGTCGATCTCGGCCATCCGCATGGCCTGACGCTCGGTCATCTGCTGGAACACCTGGCGCGCGGTGCGGCCGTTGCCGAACTGCGCACCGCGCGGCATCGCGGTGAACAACTCGCCGAGCGCCTTGCGCGCGGGGATGCTGAGTTCGTAGCGGTGCAGGCCGGCGTGGTGCTCGACGATGCGCACCAGGTCGTCGGCCGAGTAGTCGTCGAACAGCAGGCTGCGGGTGAAACGCGAGGACAGGCCCGGGTTCGAGGCGATGAACCGCTCCATCTCGCCGGGGTATCCGGCGACGATCACGACGACTTCGTCCCGGTGGTCCTCCATGAGCTTCACGAGCGTCGCGACGGCCTCGCCGCCGAAGTCGTTCGCGACACCGGCGGGCACGAGCGCGTACGCCTCGTCGATGAACAACACGCCGCCGCGGGCACGATTGAACGACTCGGTCGTCTTCGGGCCGGTGTGCCCGACGTATTCGCCGACCAGGGAACTGCGGTCGACCTCGACCAGATGGCCGCGTTCGAGCAGGCCGAGCGCCTTCAACAACCTTCCGTACAGGCGGGCGATGGTCGTCTTCCCGGTGCCCGGGTTGCCCGCGAAGACCAGGTGACGACTCAGCGGTGGCGCGGGCAGCCCGGCCTCCTGACGCATGCGCACCGTCTGCATCAGCTTGACCATGCCGCCGACATCGCGTTTGACGCCGCCCAGTCCCACGAGTTCGGCGAGTTCGGCGAGCAGGTCCTCCAGGGTCTCGGGCGGCGGCGGAGCCTCGCCCGACTCGGCCAGGTCGGCCGACACCGGCGCGCCGACTGTGGGCGGCCCGCCCCCCGAAGCGACGCCGGCCGCGACCCCGGGCGGTGCCGCGGGTTGGCGCGGTGTCCGCGTGGACGCCTCCGACAGGGTGGGCAGCGAGGGCGCGGCCACCCGGACGGACACGCACTCCTCGAACACCGGGCGCGCACCCTCGCTGTGGCCGACGTCCTGTGCGCAGTCGAAGACCCGACAGCCGACGAAGCGCGGTTCGGCGTCGCGGCCGATGTGCAGGGCGGGGTACGCGCACGCCGACAGGTCGCTGTGTTCGATCACCCCACGCGCGCCCTCGCCGAACAGGATGCCGTTCTTCGCGGTCCCGTCCACCCGGATGCCGCGCACCGTCGGCTCGGCGCCGCGCCCCACCACCAGTCCGCTGCCGCCGACCGCGAAGATGCCGCCACCGTCCATCCGCAGCCGCGCACCGGCGTCGACGCTGACACCCGCGCTGCCGGTCTCGGCGATCCGGGTCGCGTACAGCGCGGCGACCGCGTCGGTGCCGATCTCGACGCCCGTCCTGCGCTGCCCGCTCACCACGCATTCGCGCAGCTCGCAGGCCGTGGAGGAGCGCAGACGGACGCCCGTCTCGCCGCCCTCGATCCGGCCGGCGCGCATCGAGAGCGTGGCCTGGTCGGCCACGTGCACTCCGCACATGCTCGCCCCCGTGACCGTGGTGTCCACGATCTCCGCGTCGGCGGACCCCACCACCGCGAAGCCGTGTTCCTCGCTGCCGTCGAGACGGCAACCGCCGATCCGGGCTCGGGCGTTCGCGCCGAGGTGCACCGCGGTGAATCCGGTGCGAGTGATCAGCGACGCGGTCACGGTCACCTCGGATTCGCCGAGCGCGACGACGCCGTTGGCGGCCGGGCCGGCGATCCGGCAGCCGTGCGCGGTGAGGTGCGCCGTACCGCCGACCGCCACCGCGCTGCCTTTGGCGTCGGTGATCCGGCAGTCGTCGAGGTGGACGCGGGCCTCGTGTTCGGCCTGGACGCCGCTGCGCCCGACGTCGCGCACGCGGCAGTCGTCGAGGCACACCTCGCCGCGCTCCTCGACCAGGACGCCGTTGCGTCCGGCGCCGTCGAGCGTGCTGTCCCGGGCCAGCAGTCGGGCGTCGCCGCGTACCCGCAGCGCCGAACCGGAGGTCTCGCGCACCCGCAACCGGTCGGCGATCAGTACCGCGTGACCGGACAACACCACCCCGACGCCGTCGATGGTCTCCAGGGTCGTGTCCTCGACGCGGGCCCGGGCGTCGCCGTCCAGCACCACCGCGGCGTGTCGCGCCCCGCGCAGCCGGGTCCGGCGGATCAGCAGGACGCCGCCGCCGGTCGGGTCGCCGAGGTCGGCGTCGAGGGTGTCGGCGAGGGTGAGTGTGGCGTTCCGCGCGTTGCCGCTCGCCTTCGCCGAGCCGAGCACGTCCACGCGGCCGCGGTCGAGTTCGCACGCGTCGAGGGTGAGGCCGGCCGCGTCCTCCACCCGGACCACCGGCTCCGCCGGGTCGGCGCCGTGCAGGACGAGGCCGCGGACCACGCAACCGGGGGCGGCGACGGTCAGGGCCACTCCGGCCGGCGGGCGGAGCACGACGGTTCCCGCCCCGTTCTCCGGCCGCAGGACCACCCGCCGCTCCAGCCGCAGGCGCTCCTCGTACTCGCCGGGCGCGACGAGGATTTCGGCGCCGGCGGGTGCGGCGGCGAGTGCGGCCCCGATGTCGCGGTGGGCGCCTCGGCCCCTGGGGCCGACGCGGAAGACCGGTGTGTTCATCCGGTACCCGTTCCTGGCAGTAGGTTGTCGGACGACGTTCCGTCGGGCACATGGCCGATCCAGCGCACGGTCGCGGGACTGAACACCAGCAGGCCGACGAGCTTGTCGACCAGCTTGCCCAGTGCGCCGACCACGAAGATGTCCATCGGCCCCTGGCGGTGGATCCACCGACTGCCGACCAAGTGCTGGACCAGGGTGCGGAGCGCGCCGACCGAGACGGTGTCGAGAGCCCCGCCGACCATGGACGCCAGGCCGGCCAACGCGGCGTCTCCGCCGGTGAGTTTGATGATCGCGCCGTCGGCGCTGCGGACCCCGAAGATGGCGGACTGCGACGCGCCGCTGACGAACCCGGCGAGCGCGCCGGTGGCGAGGCCGAGGGTGAACTCGTAGGTGCCGCCGCGCCACCGCACCGGACGCTCGTTCGCCCCCCACTCGGTATTGTGGCTGTCGTCGTTGGGCCGCCAACTCCCCGGCATCCCGTAGTCGATGTTCGACCAGTGCACCTTCCAGCCGCCCCGGCTGAAAGCCATGTGCGCCGCCGAGACGCTGCCCTTGGTCATCGAACTCAACGAGGCGCCGAACGCGGCGCGTCCGACGTCCACCATGCTCAACGCGCCGCCGGAGATCATCCGGACCATGGACAGGACGACGAGGTTCATGGCGAAGTCGAGCAGGAACTCGTGCGTCATGTCGATGCCGATGGACTGGATCGCCCGGAGCGCGAACGGCGCCGGGACCGCCTCGCCGTCCACGGACGGACCGAAGGTCCAGCGGTTCGGTTCGCGGAACGTGCGGTTGAGGCCGCGGTATTCGTTGGCCCAGCCGGTGAAGTGCGTCTCCCGTCCGATGATGGTGTCGACGCCGTTGACGTCGTACTCGTGGATGTACCCGGGGATCGTGCGGTCGTTGATGACGGTGACGCCGTCCGTGTCGTAGCGCCGCGCGTGCTTGTTGAAGTTGTTCGTCTCCAGGAACGTGCCGTCCGAGAGCCGAATCTTGACCTGGGCGAGGATGCCTTGGTCGGACTCCTGCCACACGTGCCGGTCGAACGCCGCGGTGGGCGAGGGGCGGAAGTCGCGCACCCGGAACGGGCTGTCGGTGAGAGAGTCCCGGAACGCGTTGGTGAACTTGCGCTCCGGGATCTCCTGGACCACCTGGTCGTCGAGGCTGCTGATCCGGTCGGACCACCGGGCGCCCTTCGCCCAGCCGGGGAGCCGGTTGCCGTCCGCGTCGAACCAGTGCCGGACGCGGTCGCCGACGCCGTCGCCGAAGGACATCACATTGCCGTTCGGGTCCAGCTTGTTCCAGTGCCAGACCTCATTGCCCCGGGCGTCGACGCCACGCCACGCCACGACGCTCAGACCCTCGCCGAGTTGTCGATGGTCGCGGAGGAGGTTGCCGGTCGCGTCGTAGTCCTGGAACGACTCGCGGTCGAAGTGCCACGGCGTGATCTGCCGCTCGAACGCGGTGGTGCGGATGCCGCCCGTCTCCGGGTGGGCCGCGTCGTGCCACCGGAACCGGCGGGTGTTCGCCCCCATGGTGCCGACGATGTCGAGGTGCCCGGCCCCGTTGGGATCGGGAAAGGAATCCGAACGACCGACGACGACGCCGTGGTGGTTGTACATCGTCCAGTCGCCGTTGTGGGCATCGATGGAGGTGCGGGTGTTGGGCCCCGCGCCCCCCGCGCCGTCGTTCGGCCTGGGCCGGTAGTCGATGAACGTGCCGTCGTCGAAGCCGGTCCGGACCACGGTCCACGGCTTGGCGCCCGGGGTGTACCAGTCGCCGTCGGCCAGGTCGTTGGTGACGCGGTCCTGCCAGGTGACGCGCTTGCCGCCCACGCCCGGGGTCGGGACGAAGTCGCCCTGTACGAACGTCCGGTGGCCTTGGAGACCGTCGGCGCCTTCGGTCCACGGGAGGTAGTGCGGTCGATGTGCCACCGGCTGCCCCACGTTCGGCCCCGCGTGGACGGCGGGCAGCCGTACGTCGCCGACGGTCAGGGTCTTGCCGCCGAGCAGCGTGCGTGTCTCGCGGACGATGTCGCCGTTGCTCGCGACGTCGATCACGGTCTTGTTGTTGGTGGTGAACTGCACGCCGCGGGTGCCCGCGCCGCCGCCCGCCGGCTCCTGGGTCCACGTCGCCACGCGCAGGCGATTGTCCTTGGCCAGCCACTGGTGCCCGCTGAGGTCGGTGGTGCGGATGTCGGAGCTGAACATGTTGCGGAAGAACACCGGAGGCCGCTGCTCGGCGAACCGCTCGACCTTGAGGAAGTCGCCGTTGAACAGTGTCTTGCCGAACCCGTTGACGTTGCCGTCCGGGTGCCGGGAGACGAAGTCCCGCTTGGGGATGCCGTCCGGGCCCATCTCGACCTGGTGGTAGCGGCGCACGTCGTGCAGACCGAACTGGAAGCGGCCGTACTTCTCCTGGGAGGTGAGGAGTCGGTTCGTGATCGGATGGTTCATCTTGTCGGTCCAGCCACGCCCGGGACCCCAGTGCCGGGTTCCCGAGGCGATCTGCCCGAAGTCGGCGTCGTACCGCACCCATGTGGTGTCCGCGAAGCTCTGCCCGGCCGGCACGGTGTCCAGCCTGGCCAGCACGTGGCCGCCGTCCGCGCTGAGTTGGAAGTGCCGCACGCGGACGTCGAAGCCGAACACGCTCTTGACGTCGAACCAACTGCGCGTGCTTTCGCCCCAGTGCCGGGTGCCGTGCTGCACCAGGTTGCCGTTCGGGGTGAACTCGGCCCACGGTCCGCGCTGATTGAACCAGCCGAAGGTGCCCAGGCTGGCCGTCGAGTGGTGCGCGTCGAGCATGCCGCCGTCGGGCAACCAGCGACGTTCGAAGACGGTGACCTTGAGATGGCTGATCAGGTGGACCCGGCCCGCCGCCGCGCCCTGCATGTCGACCGGGCCGCCCTCGAACCACTTCCGGGTCGGCGGAGCGGGCACCGGTACGCCGTGCGCGTCGGTCTTGACCAGCGCCCACGTGGGATCGCCGTCGGCCGGGTGGGTGATCGCGAAGTGCCGATTCGGGTGGATCCGGCCCTTGGCGTCGACCATGTCGATGCGCTGGAACTCCAGGCGACCGCCCGCGTCGAAGAGTCGGAACTCGCGGGTCTGCGCGCCGATGCCGTCGACCCGGTATCCGCCGCCCGGTTGCGGGATCGCCCGCAGGCCCGGGAGCGCGTCGAGATTGCCGTCCAGGATCCGCAGGTTGCCCGCCGTCGTGTCCAGGAATCGCGTCTGCCCGGGCTTGCCGATCCGGGCGTCCGACAGCCCGATGCCGTCGAAGCGGTGGACGCCGGCGCCGTCGTTCACCCGGAAGACGGTGATGTGGCCACCGTCGCGCGGCACCTGGTGCGGAGTCGCGGTGAATTCGAGCCCGCCGTTCTCGTCGAACAGGCGGAACCCGCCGTCGGCGGTGCGCACATTGAACCCGCCGCCGTCGCGCGGATGCACGGTGATGTTCGGGATGTCGACGAGGTCGCCGCCGACCAGGGAGTGTGCCCCGCCCGGGTGCACGCGGACGTTCTGCGGCAGGTGCGCGCCGCCCACGTCGCGCAGGCGCAACACCCGGAAGTCGAACTCGCCGGTGTTCGAGAAGACCCGAATCGACGGCGATTCGTGGCCGGCGACCTGGAGGGTGCCGTCGGGGCGGGTGTGCACCGAGAATTCGAGGTTTTGGCCGTTCGCGTGCTTGACGAGCGGCAGCGGGCCGGGCGCGGGCGCCCCGGCGGCCGGGGCGGGGTTGAAGAAGACGAACTCGCCCGTCGGAGCCCCATGGAGGCCACGCAGGCCGATGGCGTCGAAGCGGTGCTCGCCCCGCAGGCCCACGACGACGTGGTCGGTGTCGTCGAGGATCCGGAAGCCGTCTCCCCGCAACCCGTTCTGCCGCACGACGTGCGTGTCCGGGACGGGGCCGAGTCGTCCGTCCACGAGGGTGGCGGTCCCGGCGGCGTCGACCCGGACGAACCGCCCCCCGAACGGGCCGCCGACCACGTGGATCGCCTGGTACCGGCGCACTCCGTCGAGACCGTGCGCGGCGAACGACCCGTCGGGGTCGGTGAGCCGCAGTTCGTCGCCGACCCGGGTGATGGTGACGTTCGGATCGGGTACGCCGGCCTGGTTGCTCGGGTGCGGCACCGGCACGTCGGGGGTGTCGACCGGCGTGTGCACGTACTGCCCGACCGACGCGTCGCCGACCCTGAGTTCGAGGACGTTGTGCGTGCGCGCGCCCGCGCCGTCGACGAGGATCGCGCCGCCGCGGTACTCGACCAGGTACCCGCCGCCGTGTTGCGGTGTGACGCTCGTGTGCGGCACGGTCGTGCCGTCGCCTCGGGTGAGGTGCGGGACGCCGCCGACGTTCTCGGGCATCCGGATGAACCCGCCGGGGGCACCGCCGCCGGTGAGCGGGAGCGCGGTGTGCGAGAACACGCCCTGTGGCGTGTGCACGTCCACCGTCCCATGCGGTTGCCCGTCGGGGCCGGTGCGGGTGATGTGGAACGTGTTGTCGACGTGGGCGACGGTCGCGGTCGTGGACGGCGTACCGTCCACGCCGCGCGGGGCGGGCAGCGGGTCCGCGGCGCCGACCGGGGTGAAGACGTGCAGCCCCGTTCCCCGGTTGTCGGCGGTGGTGAGGGTGACGACGTCGTGTCCGCGGGCGCCTGTGGCGTCGACGTGGAACTGCCCGCCCGGGTGCTGGATCCGGAACTCGCCGCCCACTTGCGGGACGACCCGGGTGCCGGGGATCGGCGTGCCGTCGGCGCCGGCCAGATGCGGCGTGTCGACATGCGGCGAGCGGATGTGACCACCCGGCACGCCCAGCCCGTCGATGCCGCCGAGCGCAAGCGAGTCGTGCGAGAACCGGCCGTTCGCGCCGAAGACCCGGACGGCGGGACCGGCGTCGGTGGGGACGACATGGAACATGCCGTTCGCACCCGGCGGCACGGTGACGGAGCCCAGGGTCCTGGTGGCGCCGGCGTCGACGAGGGAGAGGGCCCCGCCGTCGTCCGGGGTCAGCACGTGCATGGGCAGCACGTGGCCGGTGGAATCGGTCAGCCGCAGGCCGCTGTGCGAGGGTGCGCCGGTCGTCCGGTCGTGGATCCGGAAGCCGGTGCCGGTGGGGATGTTGACCCCGGTCGCGCTGACCCGTACCGGTGACCCGCCCGGGTTGTGCACCTTGCCGTCGGCGTCGAAGTGGGTGATACCGAGGGGTTGGTCCTCCACATCGACGCGGATGACGACGAGGTTGCGGTCGAAGTCGCCGCCGCTGAGCGTGATGCGCCGCTCGATGCCGACGAGTCGGCCGCCGGCCGCGGACATGTCGAAGTCCCAACGGCGGATCTCGACGTTCGGCACCACGTCCTGCTCGACGCGCACGATGGTGTTCCCGGACGGTCCGGTGTGGTGCGAGGGGATCAGCGGGGGTCCGTCCGCAGCGCCCACCGTGCGGATTCCTCCGATGCCGTCGGCGCCGAGGCGGACCTCGATCCGGGTCCCGGGCAGCCCCGGGATGTCGACGAGGTGCGAGCCCGGGCCGGTCACGGTGCCCGGGCCGGGCACCGTCGGCACGGTCGTGCCGGCACCGAGGGTCGTCGACCCGGTGATCGTGCCGGCCGGGGGCATGGTGGTCAGCTCGACGGACTGCCCGGGGACGGGGCCGGTGACGTGCGCGTCGATGATCTGGTCGTCGAGGAGTCGGTGGTTGTTCAGCGCGCTCAGTTCGTAGTCCCACCGGTGCACGCCGCCCGCGAAGGCCTGTTCGATCCGCAGGATCTGTTGGTCGCCGACGGTGATGTGGTTCGCGCTGATGTCGGTGCGCCCGCCCGAGGCGACGTGGATGTCGACGAGCCGGTCCGCCCGGGAGCTCGGCAGCACCCGCACCTCGACGCCGCCCAGGCCGGGGATGTTGCTGAAGGTGTGCGCGAAGTCGTACCGCACGTTGTTCACCATGAACACCGTGAGGTCGTCGGCCGCCGGGCGCAGCGTGGGGAAATGGCCCCCGGTGGTGGGGACGCCGCCCACGCCCGCGGTGCCCGCGGGGCCCACCGGCGGGGTGTCGCCCGGTCCGCCGCGCGGCGACAGGGTGCCGAACGTCACGCGGCTGCCGTTGACGTCGACGTGTGTCGTCGCGCCGCCGGCGCCCTTGAGGTCGGCCGTGTTCGGGGCCGGCGTGGTGGGCGAGGTGGCGACGTGCCCACCCCGGACCGGGGGTATTTCGACGGCACCGGTGTTCGGCGCCCCGACCCCGGGGCCGGTGTGCGGCGTTCGGAGGTCGGGCGTGCCCACCTGGGTGATGCCCGACACTCCGCCGACGTTGGGCGTGGCCGGCTGTGCGACATTGGGCACGCTGCCGAGGTTCGGGGTCGCGACGTGTCCGAGTCCCCCGGTGACGCCGATCCCCGGCGTGGAGACCTGACCCGTGTGGGGTATCGCGCCGACGCTCGGCGCCTGGACCTGCGATGCGAGCGGGACCGAGCCGATCTCCGGGACGTTGACCCGGGCGCCGTCGTGCAGCCCGGTGACCTGCGGGGTGGAGAGGTTGGCGGAGGAAACGGCCGGTACGTCGGCCAGTTGTGCGCCGACGGTGGGCGGTTTGAGATCGCCGAGCAGTTGGCCCGGGAAGGCCCCGGCATTGTGGCCGAGCGTGGGGGCGAGGGAGCCGGTGAGGCCGGAGACGGGTGTGGTCGACACGGTCGGGAGATTGACGTGTGCCGGCGTCGGCGTCGCCACGTTGGGCAGCGCGGCGGTGCCCGAGTGCGGGAGCGAGACGTTGCCGATCTGCGGGAGGGCGACGGTCCCCATGCCTTCGACATGGGGGAGGGCGATCGAGCCGGTCGAGGGCAGGTCGTGCACCAGCGCGCTCGATCCCGGCAGCCCGACGTCGACCTTGGGCAGTGCGTTGGTGACCGTGTCGAGGTTCGGGATGCTGATGTGGCCGAGCGAACTCGCCGGTGCGTGGAGCCCGCCCGTGCCCAGCGCGGTCACGCCCGTCCCGGTGACGGCGGGCGGCACGCCGAGTCTGCCGCCGAGGTCCAACGTGCCCAGTCCGTTGAAGGAGAACGGCGGCAGGTCGACGATCTTGGCACCGAACCCGGTGAGCGGCACCACCGCGCCGAGGTTGCCGCTGTTGGCGAGATAGGTGTCCAGGCTCGGGAAGGTACCCGCGTGGAACCCGTCGCCGAACTTGCCGAGCGAGGGGACGTTCACCATGCCCAACTCGCCGAGTCCGCTGGTGAATCGCGTGGACAGGGGCGGCATGTCGAACCCGCGACCGAGTGGACCGGTGTTCAGCGCGTCGAGGCCACCGATGTCGACATGCGGCAGCTTCCCCAGACCGCCGCCCGATCCGAAGGCGGTGAAGCCCGCGTGTACGCCGCCGGTGATCTTGGAACCCGCGCCGATGAACTTGCCGTCGATGAAGGCGCCGTAGCGGTACATGTTGAACATGCCGCGGTCGATGAAGCCGATCCGGAAGGCGAGCCCCAGGCCCTGGCCCATCTCGTCGGCCGCCACCGGCAGGAACAGCCGCAGACTCTTGAAGCCGCTCAGGCCGCTCGCGATCGAACCCCCCAGCCCCTTGAAGGCGTTGACCGTTCTGACGACGCTGCGCAGGCCGAAGAACGTCTTCGCGCCGGCGAGGTTGATCACGGTCAGGTCGGCGCCGATCGGGAAGACGCGGATGCCGCGCCCGACATTGACGCCGAACATGGAGAGTTCGGGTATGTGGGTCAGGGCGGGACCGAGCTTGATGCCTTGGATCCCGCCCTTGATCCACGCGCCGCCCGCGGCGAGCGCGTCGTCGATACCCAGCCCCATCCGGCCGAGCAGCCCGAACGAGTTGGCGCCGCCGCGGAAGAAGGTCTTCGTGCCGGCGAGGCCGCGCGTACCGGTGCCCTTGATGACGTTCCACAGACTGCCGAGATGCAGTCCCTTGGTGGTCGGGGCGATCATCCCCAGGATGCCCAGCACGAGCTCGGTGACGCCCGCCTTGCCGTGCGCGAAGTCGATCGCGGTCTTGATCATGAGCGCGACATTCAGGGCGATGGACAGCAGCGCGACCACGCCGCCGAGGAAGATCGCCGGAACGACCAGGAACATCGCGATCCAGGAGAGCGCCTTCCAGAACTCGTCGCACTCGTCCACGGGGGAGGCGATGGACTCGGCGGCGGCGTTGAGCGCTCGCGCGGCGGTGTCGGCCGCGTCCTCCAGGGTGGTCTTGGCATCCGCCGCGGTGGCTTTGTGCGTGTCCCGGCCCGCGTCGTCGTCCTCGGACAGCGCGGCGGCCGCGGACAGGGCCGTGTCCGCGCGTTGTTGCTGCGTGCGCATGATGGCGACGTAGGTCACCAGGGCGGCGCGTACCTTTTCGTGCGCCTTCTTGTACGTCGAGATGTAGTTGCGCAGATTGCCGTCGATGACGCCGCGCATGGCGTCCGCCGTCTTGCCGATGAAGACGGTGCTCGCGGTGTTCTTGACCTCGTTCAGGCCGTTGTCGATCTCCCGTGCGAGATCGATGAATTCGAGTTCCGCGGCGATCACGCGGTCGATCCGGTCGGGGTCGCCGGGGGTGGGGTCGCGGTCGAGACCGAGCGCACTCCAGTCTCCCGGACGAGCCATCGAGGTGCCCCTTTCGCTCGATCGTGCAACCACGGCCGCCTTCTGTACGCGCCTTCCTCGGGAGAGGTTCAATCTTTCTCCGAGTAACGTCGTTGAACCTCCATCGGTTGCAACGCGTACAGAAGTGGAGGCAGTTCGAGGAGCGGTGCACGACGCGGTCTCGTCGAGGGGCAGGAGGTCGAAATGGTCGATTTCGCGGTCGACTACAACAACCTGTACACGATCCAGAGCAAGCTGCGAAACCTTGCCAAGCAGGCCGATTCGGGCAGTGGCGGAGCATTTCGGGAGCTCGGCGAGGCGGCGGCCGGCGAACGAAAGGCGTGTCTGGGCACGTCGAGTCTGTCGTACGCGTTCAACAGCTTCCACCGCCACTCGAAGTCCCGTACCGGTAAAGCGAAGGAGGGTCTCAACCAGCTTGCGGACACCTTCAAGGCGGTGTCCGACCGGTTCTTCGACGCCGACCAGCGGATTGCCGCCGGGGCCGGTCTGATGACCGTGGGTCTGGGCCTGGACAAGTGGCGGAACATCAAGGCGACGCACGACAAGTGGGTGGCGGACAAGGCCAAGTGGGACGCGTACCTGGCCTCGATCGGTGCCACCGACTACTTCCGCGACCATCCCGACCAGAGAATCCGGTCGGTATGCCACGCCCCGGACGCCCCGGCGTGGTGTGCCGCGTGGATCGCCAAGGGCGAGGACAGCGCACCTCCCAACCCCGGGAAGGAGCCGCCCAAACCCGACGACAAGCCCCCGACCTCGTACCACCACGAGGACAAGGACGGCAAGATCGACGTCAGCGTCGAGTTGGACAAGGACAACAACGTCGTCAAGGAGACCTCGAAGATCACCACCGCGCAGGGGCAGAGCTACGAGACGATCACGACGTACAAGGGCCCGCCGGAATGGGTCGAGATCCCGGACGGCGACGACAAGGGCAACGAGCCGGACCGGATCGACGTCCGCGACTACACCATCACCACCAACTTCGGTGACGGTACCTCGAGTACGGCCGTCTTCACGATCAACAAGGACGGCGGCGGCACGATGGTCTCCACTGCGGACGGCAAGTCCGAGCACTACATCCGGAGCGGACCGAAAGACAAGTGGAAGCCGGATCCCGCGTACGCCGACAGCGACTCCGGTCGCGACAAGAAGACGGGCACCGGCACCGGCGACAAGGGAAAGAACCACATCATTTGACCCCCGCCCCACCGGCGTTCACCCGCGCACTCGTACCCGCCTCCGCACCGACTCCCGTTCCCGCTCCCGTTCCCGATTCCGTTCGCTTCCGTGACCGAGGAGATTCGCCATGGCCGCCAACATCAAACTCACCTACGCCGAGATAACCCGGGTGTCCAATCTGTTGGACAACAGTGTCGACCACACGCTCGTGCCCCGGATGAAGGAGGCCAAGGACGAGGTGGACACCCTGCTCACCCAGAACCTCGTGCTGACCAAGGCCAGTCCGGCGTTGCAGAGCCAGTACGAGAAGTTCAACACCGCGCTCACCCAGGCCACCGAGAGCATCAAGGGCTACGCGACGCAGTTCCGCCAGATCATGACGTCCGTGCAGGACCTGGACAAGGACATCGCGGACAAGGTCAACTCGCCCCAGTAGCAGCCCGTTTACCCATGCAAGCAACCGTCCAGCGACCCCTTGGGAGGACCTCATGGCCGATATCCACGTCGATGTCGACGAAATCGCCCGCGGCGCAACGAGAATGGCTGCCAAGCTGGCCGACATCTCCAAAGAGCTCGGCGACCTGGAGACGGCCGTGAGCGGTCTGCTTCAAGACGGCCTGGTGTTCGAGAAGGCCAGCCCCGCCCTGACGGAGGCATACAACACGTTCAGCGCGCAGATGAAGTCGTCCGCGAAGAACATCGACTCGTACGGCCAGAACTTCCGCGAGATCGCGAAGTCGCTCACGGATTCCGACGAGAACCTGACGACCGAGATCAGGAAAGCCATCGACAAGATGCAGGCCGACGCGGCGGCCCAGAAGAAGTAGCCGCCGCAAGGGCGGCGGGCGGCGCACACACCGCCGTTCCGCCGCCCCACCTCGCGCGCAGGTGCCGTGCGCGCTCCCGCCCGTCAGCCGTCCAGGACCGTGAGCGGCACCTGCACCGCGATCGCCGACCCCGCGTCGCCCGCGGTCCAGCCCCGACCCGGACCCAGTGACGCGCGCACCTGCTCGGCCGACAACCTGACCCCGATCAGGTCTCCCTCACCCAGGGTCTTCGGCCCCAACAGCAGGCCGCGGCGCGACCTGCGGGCCATGCCCACCCAGCCCAGCGAACTCATCGACTCCGCCGTGCCGGCCAGCAACAGACCCTGCCCGCGGTCGCGGCCCGACGTCGCCAACTTCCGCAGCACCGAGTCGGCGTCGCACGCCAGCATGAGATCGGCATCGTCCACCACGACCACCACCGGCTTCCCCTCTACCGCGGCCAACGCCTCGTTCAGTTCCTCCGGGGACGGATCGGGGTCGGTGAGCACCTGGGCGAGGCCGTGCGCGGCCAGCTTGCGCAACTGTGAGTCGCGCGGCGTGAGCACGATCAGATGGGTACCGCCCATCAGCAGCGACACGCACATGGCGGCCAACGCCGTGCTGCGCCCACTGCGCGGCGGCCCGGTGACCATGAACGACCCGGCGCCGTCCGAGAAGTCGTAGCTCAGCGGCTCGACCGCGTCGCCCCCTACGCCCAACAGGGCCCGCAGCGGCGTGCGCAGCGCCTGCGGCACCCGGTCGTGGGCCTCCTGGAAGCCGATCAGCGTCGGCATCTCGTTGACCCGGAACGGTCGCCGCACGCCCGGCACATTGCTGTCGCGGATCGTCGCCCGCCGAGCCAGGTCCCGCATCGCCTCGGCCTGGTCGCTCTGGTCGCCCGCGGAGGTGTCGCCTGCCTCGACGGCACCCGCGGCGGAGGCCGTCGACGGCTGATCGATCGACGGCCGGCCGATGGACGACTCGGCGGTCGACGGCAACAACGCGATCTGGGCCTCGACCGCCCCCGGCGCGAACCAGCCGCGCCCCGGGGGGACATGCGTCGGAACGCTGTTGCGGGGAATGCCGATGAGCGTGAAGTCGCCCGGGTCGGTCTGCCGCAACAACAGTCTGCGGTCGTTGTGCGCCGCGAGGCGTCCACCCAGCAGCAGGCGCTCGGAGGTCGCGATCACGTGGATCCCGGCCGCCTGCCCTTCACGCAACAGCCGCACGAATTCGGCGTACAGTCGGCCGCCGTCGTAGTCGTCGAGCATGTTGCTCAGCGCGTCCCAGCCGTCCACCATGAACACCAGGTGCGCGGGGCGGCGGTCCTTGGGCAGCTTGGCCCGCAGTTCGGTGACGCCCGCGCAGTCGTGCTGCGCGATGAGCCGCTGTCGCAGGGTCAGTTCGCCGGACAGGCGGGTGATCAGCCGTTCCATGCGCTCCGCGTCGTGGCGCGAGACGACCGCGCCGCAATGCGGCAGCGCCTCCAATACGCCCAGCCCGCCGCCCGCCGCGTCGATGGCGTAGATGTGCAGGTCCGAGCAGGGGATGGTGAGGGCCGCCGCGCCCGCGATGCTGCGCAGGACCTGGGTGCGGCCCGAGCGGGGTGCGCCGATGATGTACAGGTGCCCGAAGGTCGCGAAGTCGATCGCGGCGAGCCGTCGGGCCTGCAACTGCGGGATGTCGAGCAGCGCGTAGGGGACCATCGGCAGCGCGCCGGGCTCGGGTTCCGGGATGGCCGGCAGATCGTCGAGACGCAGCCGGCTGTCGAGCGCCGGCAGCCAGGGACTGGGCAGCGGCTCGAAGTCGGGCAGTCGGTCCGCCGCCTCGCGCAGCACGTCCACCAACGCGCGCAGGTCGGTGGGCTGTTCCTCGGACGGCGTGGTCGTACCGCCCTCCTGCGGGTCGGCGGGCGAGTCCGGAGCCAGGACCGAGAGGTCCAGTGGGCGGCCCAGGCGCTGCCAGCCGAGTTGCACGCCGCGTACCGGCCGGGCCACCGCGGCCTCGGCGACCGCGCTCGGGATCGCACCGGGCCGCTCCGCGCCGACGAACGCGGTCTGGAACGGCGTGGGCGCGCCCTCACCCCGGCGGACCAGTGCCCGACCCGGATTGTTCGGTGAGATCCCGGCGGCGTCGCCGCTGTCGATGATGTCTTGGCTCTCTGAACGGTCGGTGACGCGCAGGGCGATCCGCAGGTTGGTGTTGGCCTTGATCTCGTTGCTGACCGAGCCGCCCGGCCGCTGGGTGGCCAGCAGCAAGTGCAGGCCCAGTGAACGGCCGCGCTGGGCGAGGCTGATCAGACCGGGCACGAAGTCCGGCAGTTCGCGGACCAGGGTGGCGAACTCGTCGATCACCAGAATGAGTCGGGGAAGCGCGGGCAGTCGCGGATCGCGCGAGCGCTTGATCCGGTACTCGGTGTGGTCCTTGGCCTCGACCACGTTCAGGACCGTCTCGCGGCGCCGGAGTTCGGCGTCCAGGGAGGCCAGGGCACGTTTGACCAGATGGCCGTCGAGGTCGGTGATCATGCCGAGGGTGTGCGGCAGTTCGGCGCATTCGCGGAACGCGCTGCCGCCCTTGTAGTCGACCAGGACGAAGGTGAGTTCGTCGGGCCGGTTGGCCGCGGCGAGCGAGGCGATCACGGTCTGGAGCAGTTCCGACTTGCCCGAGCCGGTGGTGCCGCCGATCAGGCCGTGCGGGCCGTCGCGGACCAGGTCCAGCCGCAGGGTGCCCTCGTACCCGGAGCCCAGCACGAACGTCGTGGACGCCGGGCGGCGCGCCCACTCGCCCACCACGACGTCGGCGTCCGGCGGCTCCTGGCCGATCAGCGGCAGCAGCGCGACCTCGGCCGGCAGGCCCGAGTCGCTCTCCACGCTGACGTCGCGCATCGGCGCGATCGCCCGCGCGACCTCCTCGCACCAGGCCGGGTCGACCAGATCGGCCCGCACGTCCGCCACCTCCGGAACGTGCGACGCCTTCACGTTCAGGCGAGCGCCGTTCGCGGTCACCACGGCCGTGCACTCCTCCGGCAACTGGTGTTCGCGTTCCTCCAGGCACAGACTGAACACGCGTACGGCCGGTCCGGTCGTCAACACCTCGATCACGCCCGGCACATCGCGCAACCGACGGGCGCCGTCCAGGATCACCAGGACGTCCGGTACGCGCAGCAGCGTGCGGCCCAGCGCCGACTGCGCGGAGTCGACGCGGGTCTGGATGTCGGCGATCAACTCGTTGACCCGATGCGCGGTGCTCTCGGGATCGGTGCCCAGCCCCACCACCGCCGCGCCCGCCCGGCCCGGCCGCAGGTGCGGCAACCAGCGGACCCACTGCCACGCGTCGGCGTGTTCGTCCTCGGTCAACACGACGATGCGCACGTCGCGCGGGCTGTGCAGCACGGCCGTCTGGATCACCGCCCAACTCGCGATCCGGCGCGGCGCGGCCCCGGGACCGCTGATGCCCAGCACGCCGAAGTCCGCCATCTCCACACCGAACGGCACGTCGGCCAGGCGCCAGTTGACCTGCCGGTAGTGCGTCTCGCGCGCCTGGTCGTCGATCCGCTTGAGCGACGCGCGGGTGAGCGTGCCCAGCCGGATGGTCATGTGGTCGGTGTCCCGGCGGCGGCGCTGCCACAGACCCAGGCCCGGCCCGGTCGCGGTCAGCAGGACCGCCGCGGGATCCGGGAACGTCGAGTTGCGCAGCCCGCGTTCCTCCACGGTCGCGCGCCGCATCTCCAGTTCCAGGGCCGACCGGCGGATCCGGAAGACCCGCTTCGCCTCCTCGTACTGCTTGCGCCCGCTGCGCCGACCGGAGACCCAGTTGCCGACCGCCATGATCGGTGTGAAGAAGATGAAGACGACGAAGAACAGGCTCCGGAACAGGAACATCATCGCCAGGCCCATCACGAGCGGGGCCATCATCATCAGGAAGGGGAACGGCCGCTTGGTGTTGTCGGTCGGCGGACCCATCATCCGGATCGACTCGCCGTCCAGGTGCGGCGCGATGCGCGGCGGTCGGTTGTACTCCACGCCGAGTCCGTCCGACGACGCGCGCACCGCCGCCTCGGGCTCGTCCGGCGGGCCCAGGCGCAGGAGATGGTCGCCGAGCGACAGGTCGGCGTACGTCGGCCAGGGGAGCGAGCCGTCGTCGGGCGGTGGAAGGTAACCGATCGGCGGCAACGGCGGCGCGATCGGCAGCCCGTCCGGCCCCGGTGGCGCGGGCTCGGTGGAATGCCCGCCGGGGCCGCCCTCCTGCGTCCCGGCCGGCTCCTCGGCGGTGAGGGGCGTACCGGTGATCGGATCCACGGGCGGCGGCGGGGTGAGGCTGCGCAGGCCGCACCGGTCCTCGTCCGCGTCCTTCGGCAGCGCGACCGCGACGGATCCGTTCGTGGCGACCGTGATCCACGTGCCCTGCGCGGGTGCCTCGCCGCCGTCCAGGCGCAACGCACACGCCCGGTCCGTGCCGACCTCGTGACGCCCCGGGCCGAGCCGCCACACCCGACCCGCACCGGGGCCCGACACGTGGCGCACGGTGACGAGCACCGGATCCGACCCGGGCGGTCGCCACGCGCGCGTCGCCGTCTCGGTCGGCGCGGGGGCGTCGAGGCCGAGCAGCGCCCCGGTGCGGATGCCGCTCGCACCCACGCGCACGTCGGGGTTGAGCCGTCGACTCCCCAGGAACAGGTCGGCGGCACCGAGCACTGAACCGAGTTCGGCGACGGTCGCCGAATCGGGGACGTCCAGCAGGTGATCGGCGCGGCGGCCCTGCGGATCGGTGGTGGTGACGGCGAGATTCACGGGCATCCAACTCTCTCGCGGGGAGGGCGAGACGGCGAGACGGCGGGGTGGGGGTGGGCAGGGACCGCGGGGGACGGTCGGGAAGCGGTGGCGGGGCCTATGACGGCGGGGCGGGGGGAGATGGGGGCCGGGGGCCGACCGTCGGGCGGTTCGCGGCGTCGGGCTCTCGCGTGGGGTCGGTGTCGGGCGCCGGGTCGGGATCGTGGGTGGGTTCGGGCTCGGGTGTCGGGTCGGGTTGGAGGGTCGGTTCGGGGTGGGGTGTCGGGTCGGGCTGCGGTGTCGGTTCGGGCTCGGGTGTCGGGTCGGGGACGGGAGCCCGATTCGGACCGTCGTCCGGAGTCGGCGGCTTCGGCTCCGGCTCCCGCTCCGACGTCGGATTCCTTCGGGCCGACACGGCGGGTGAGAACGGCGGTTCGTGGTCCGATGCCAGGGTTGCCGACACCGTCGCGGTCGACGTTCGTGCGGGGGGCCCGGCCGCCGGTTCGCCGACCGAAGGAGCGGGCACGGGGCCCGCGTCGGCGACAGGCGACGCGGGGCGTGTGCTCCACGCCGCCGGCCGGGACGTACCCGGAGCGGCCTGTCCGCCCGACGATCGCGCGGGCGGCTCCGAGACGGCGGTACGTGCCGAGACCGCGGACGCCATGGTTCCGGCCGGTTCCAGGGTCGTCACCGGATCCACCGTTGCCGTCCGCGCCGCCTGCGGTTCCGCGAGCGCGGTTCCGCTCTCCTCCTCCGTGAACCACTCGGCGTGACCCGCTCCGGACCGGGAAACCGGCGCGGGGACGGGCGGAAGCACCGGCGGAACGGTCGGCAGTACCCGGGCGAGGGCAGCCCCGAGTGCGTTGCACGAGACCACCAACGGGGTTCCGGGTACGGCGACTCGACCGTGCACATCGGTCAACAACGTCCGTACATGACTCCGCCCCGGTCCGCCGAGCAGCACGCGCAAGGAGGGTGAATCGCCCTGCGGCTCTGCGAGTTCGGGCGGCAATGGGTCGGGCAGTTCCGGGGTCGCCAGGAACACCGGCAGGCCCAGTCGAGGCGGCGTGGCGCGGGCGGCCCGGTACGCGTCCCGTACCGGCGCTCCGGGTACGTCGCGGTGCACCCCGTCGGCGACCACGATCTGTCCACCGGGCAGGCGCGCGTCCAGCTGCGCCGCGACGGCCTGGAACAGTGCCGGTCCCGACCGAGGATCGCCCTGCACGCACACCATCGGCGGGCCGACCACCAGGTCGAGGAACACACAGTCCCGGTCGCGCTCGCCCAAGGCGACGACGACCGGTCTGCTTCCCTCGGCGTCCGGCGTGACCGACGGCAGCTGTGCCCTGGAGGCCGTCCACGCCCAGGGGTCGTCCGGCACCGGCTGCCAAAGGCCCGAAGGCGGCGGCATGTCGGCGGCGGCGAACAGCACCGTCACCGTTTCGTCGCCGACGACCGCGGCGTACGGCTGACCGGGAGCGGCGGGGAACTTGGCCGCCACCAGGGCACGTTCCGCGTCCCGCCAGGTCGTGCTCGCGCCCAATCGCCCCACCAGCAGCCGCACCGAGCGTCGGTAGCGCAGCCAGGTCCGCATCGGGGCACCGAACGCGTATGCCGTCAGCGCGATTTCCCGACCCAGGCGACGCGATGCCGCCTTCCATCCACCGAATCGCATCGCGATGGATCGGATGATCAGGAAGAGGACCAGGGCGGCGGCGGAGATGCCGCCCCAACGGAGGATCGTGTCACGGTGGTTCGTGAAGAAGTCGAGCGGATCGGTGTTCCTCATGTGCCGGGTAACTCCTCCCAACGGACTTCCAGGGGATCACCCGGTCGCGGCGCCGCGCCTCTCGGGCGACACACCATGGAATCCCGAGTGCCTATCGTGCGCTGCGCTCCCCCTGCGCCGCGTTCATCCTGCACTGCCCTCGTCCAGAGCCTGACGCAGGGCTCGGATCGCGTAGTGGATACGGGACTTCACCGTTCCCACTGGGATGCCGAGGATCTCGGCGGCCTGCTGGAGTCCACGGTCGCGCAACACCGTCTCGGTGAGGATCTCGCGATGCGCGTCGGTGAGCGAGGGCAGTGCGTCGGCCACGGCCATCTTCCAGAGCAGGGGTTCCCACTGGTCGTCGGCCGGTACGTACTCCAGCGGTTCGGGGCTGCACTCCTGCGGCCTGGCGCGGCGCGCACGACGATCGTCCATGACGATTCGGCGCGACACCGTCGCCAGCCATGGCATCAGGTCCGACGCGGCGTCGGCGATCGAGTCCGCGTGGCGCCATGCCCGCAGCATGGTCTCCTGGACGACGTCCTCGGCCCACGGTCGGTCTCCCCCGGTGAGCTTGAGGCAGAAGGACAACAACTGCATGGAGTAGCGCCGGTAGACCAGTTCGGCGAGTTCGGCGAGTTCGCTCTCGGGTGTCGGGTGTGCCTGGCTGCCGGTGTCACGGTCATGGGTACAGATGGCTGTCACGTCCCCGGATCCTCGCTTCCCCCGATGTGTCGGCTCGGAACCGCGAACACTAACCAGGGCGGGCTACAGGTTCGTTGGATCTGTGCTGAATTTGAGGATTCGACATCCGTGGTTTGCCGCGGACGCCGCGGATCGACGGGGAAACGTTCCTGATCGCTTTGCCGGGATTACTTGTCGCGGACGTTCCCCCGGGATCGATACGGCCGGGATGCCCGGGACGTCCGATCGAGTTCGCCCGCTCCGTGTCCGGATCCGAACGCTCACCGCGCTATGCCTTTCGATTCGAGGTTCGCGCCCCAGGTATCGATGAATTGATGGCTGCGACGCCGAACCGACACCGGATCCTTTGCGTCTTCCCGGGGAAATTTCGGTAGGGAAAGGGAAATCGGGTGAAGGATCCGACTTCCAAAGACCCGAGCACGTTGCTCG
The DNA here is from genome assembly GCF_044765325.1 of Embleya sp. NPDC127516. Lineage (NCBI taxonomy): Bacteria > Bacillati > Actinomycetota > Actinomycetes > Kitasatosporales > Streptomycetaceae > Embleya > Embleya sp. NPDC127516. The sequence goes on from NZ_JBIWJT010000025.1 coordinate 79,658, forward strand.
AACTGGTTCGCGATATGAACGAAGTTGGGTAATGCCGACGATGAGTTGGTCGCCGGCGGGATTCTCGATCGCCTCGATCGCCTCGATCGGCTCGTCGGGCGTGACTCCGTCTCGTACAACCGGTTCGATCATGAGTCGTCGAGGGTTCGGTCCGTGTGCCCTTGGCTACACCGCGTGCCCTCCGTCACGCGGAGGGTGGTCGGGTCATCGGGCGTCGCTCCGGGGCCACTCGTCGCCGCCCTCCCACGCGACCCGGTCGCGGTCCGTGGGGTCGAGGCCGAGATGCGCGGCGAGTTCGTCGAGTTCGCGACGGCTGTGCAGTTGGCGGTAGGAGCCGTCGGCGAGCATCACCAGTCGGTACGGCTGCCCCGGGGGATACGCCTGGACCACCAAATCGAAGCGGCCGTGTGCCTTGTCGCTCATGTCCTCCACGGTCGCGCGGCGGGCAACGATCGGCGAATCGCCGTGCCGCAGGCGGGTCGCCCCCACCCGCGCCGGACGCGGATCGCCCTACCGGGGGCGCCTGTTCGCAGCGTTCCGCTCGTGCGGAGGGTTCCAGCGGGCGCGTGATCGTGGGCCCGATGCCATCCTGGTGAGAGTGCACCTCGGGGGACACCACATCACATCACGTTCGAGCGGTGGAGGTGGCCACGATGGGCGGAGCGGGGCGAGCCGCGCGGCTGGTATGCGGTCGGCGCGCCAAGTGGATCATCCTTGTGCTGTGGGTCGTGGTACTCGCCGCGGCCGGGCCGGCGGCAAGCAAGTTGACGGACGCGGAGAAGAACGACGCCTCCGCGTGGTTGCCGGGCAACGCCGAGTCGACCAAGGTCGTCGACCAGTCCAAGGACTTCCTGCCGCAGAACGTCACAGCCGTGGTCGTGTTCGCGCGCTCGTCCGGTCTGACGCCGGCCGACGACCGGATCATCGCCTCCGACGCCGCACAGATGCGCACCCTGACCGCTCACGGGATCGTCGGCGCCCAGGTGCAGGGCCCCATCCTCGATCGGACGGAGGCACCACGCGCCGCGCTCGTCCTGGTGCCGATCACCTTCGGTGACAACGGGTGGAACTCCATCAGCAAGGCCGTGGACGAGATCCGCGCGGTCCTGGACGACAACCCCGACAACGGCCTTCAAACGCACATCACCGGCCCCGGCGGGGTCGCCGCCGACAGCAGCGAGGCGTTCGAGGGCATCGACGGAACCCTGTTGTTCGCGGCGCTGGCCGTGGTCGTGGTGATCCTGCTGTTCACCTACCGCAGCCCGACGCTGCTCCTGGTCCCGGTGGTGTGTGTGGTCGGTGCGCTGTTCGTCGCGCAGGCGCTGATCTACGTGCTGGCCCGACACGCGTCGCTGGTGGTCAACGCGCAGAGCGCGGGCATTCTGACCGTCCTGGTGTTCGGTGCCGGCACCGACTACGCGCTGTTGCTCGTCGCCCGCTACCGTGAGGAACTGCGCCGTCACGAGGATCGACACGAGGCGATGGCGCTCGCCCTGCATCGGGCCGGCCCCGCGGTGATCGCCAGTGCCTCGACCGTGATCCTCGGCATGCTGTGTCTGCTCGCCGCCGAGATGAACTCCACCAACGGCCTGGGTCCCGTCGCCGCGATCGGCGTCGCGGTGGCCCTGCTCGTGATGCTGACCCTGTTCCCGGCGGTGCTGCTCATCCTCGGGCGGTGGATCTTCTGGCCGGTCATCCCGCACCTGGGCTCGCCCGAGCCCACCGAGACGGGCCTGTGGGCCCGGACCGGTCAGCGCATCGCCCGCCGGCCGCGCGCGGTGTGGATCGGCACCGTCGCGGCCCTGGGCGCGTTGTCGTTCGGCCTGCTGGCGCTGAACGCCGAAGGGCTCACCACCGCCGAGAGCTTCACCGGCAAACCCGATTCGGTGGTCGGCCAGACGGTGCAGGCCCGCTACTTCCCGGCGGGTACCGGGCAGCCGCTCCAGGTCGTCGCGAACACACCATCCCTGGACGCGGTCCGCGCGTCGTTGGCGACCGTACCCGGCGTGGTGCCGGAGAGCATCGTGGTGCCGCCGGACGTTCCCGCGGAGCGTGACGGGCGGTCGTACCTGGAGGCCACCCTCACCGACGCCGCCGACAGTAGCGCGGCCCAGGACACGGTCGACGACGCCCGTGCCGCGGTGCACGCGGTGCCGCGGGCCGACGCGCTCGTGGGCGGCGGTACGGCGGCCCAACTCGACAGCAACCGGGCGTCGGTGCGGGACGAGAAGCTGCTGATCCCGGTCATCCTCGCGGTTGTGCTGATCATCCTGGCGCTGCTGCTGCGGGCCGTGGTCGCCCCGGTGGTGCTGATCGCCACGGTGGTGTTGTCGTTCACCGCGGCGCTCGGTGTCAGCGCGCTGGTGTTCCGGCACATCTTCGACTTCCCCGCCGAGGACACCTCCTTCCCCCTGCTCGTCTTCGTCTTCCTGGTCGCGCTGGGTATCGACTACAACATCTTCCTGACCACCCGGGTACGAGAGGAGAGCATCCGCAGCGACACCCGGACCGGTGCGTTGACCGGCCTCGCGGCGACCGGCGGCGTGATCACCTCGGCCGGTCTGGTCCTCGCGGGCACCTTCGCCGCCCTGGCGACGCTGCCGATCGTCGGTTTCGCCGAGATCGGCTTCGCGGTGGCACTGGGTGTGCTGGTCGACACACTGGTGGTGCGTTCCGTGGTCGTCACCGCGCTGATCCTCGACCTCCGCGAACGCATGTGGTGGCCGAGCGCCCTGTGGCGCAGGGACGCGCGGCACACGCACCCGACACCGCCGGCCGGGCCGGATTCGAGCGAGTCCCGAACGCACCCGTGAGCCGGGGCAAACTCCGCTCGACGCGCGGGTCGGGCAGCTAACTCGAACACGGTTGTACACGTTCGATGCATGCGGTTCGCTATCCCGTACACACCTGTACGGGATATCGGCATGTGTCGACGGGCCCGGATTCGGAAGGCCGGCCCGGCGGCCCGTGTCGGCGGCGAAGGAGCGGACCTTGACCCACGAAACCCACGGCGTCCACCACACAGGCGGCGGCGCCGACCACCACGCGCACGACGCAGCACACGAGTCCGCGCCGAGCCGGCGGTGGTTCGTGCTGACCCTGGTGTGCGTCGCGCAGTTCATGCTGATCCTGGACGTCACGGTGGTGAACGTCGCGCTGCCGAGCATCGGCGCGGACCTGGGATTGGGGCGGGAGTCCCTGACCTGGGTGGTCACCGCCTACGCGCTCACCTTCGGCGGCCTGATGATCCTCGGCGGCCGGATCGCGGACACGCTGGGTCGGCGGACCGGATTTCTGCTCGGCCTGGCCGTCTTCACCGCCGCGTCGCTGGCCGCCGGCTTCGCGCCCAACGGCGCGGTACTGCTGGCCGGCCGCGTCGCCCAGGGAGCCGCCGCCGCGCTGTTGTCGCCGTCCGCGCTCGCGCTCGTGACGGTCACCTTCCACGGCCGCGAGCGCAACCGCGCCCTCGGGGTGTGGGCCGCGATCGGCGGCGCGGGCGCGGCGGCCGGGGTCCTGGTCGGCGGACTGGCGACCGCCGGGCCGGGTTGGGAATGGATCTTCTTCGCCAACGTCCCCATCGGCCTTATCGTTTCGGTCCTGGCGGTGTCGGTGATACCGGCGGAAGTGCGGGTCGCCTCGGGCGCACGTCCGGACCTGCCGGGCGCGCTCGCGGCCACCGGGGGCACCGTGGCGCTGATCCTGGGTGTGACCCGTGCGGGCGAGGCCGGCTGGGGGTCGCCCCGGACGCTGGTGCCGCTGGCCGGTGCCGCCGTCGGGTACACGCTCTTCGTGCTCGTCGAACGCACGACCCGCCATCCACTGGTGCCCTTGGCGCTGCTGACCCGACGGCCCGTCGTCTCCGGCGCGTTCGTCATGACGGTGGCGAGCGCGCTGATGATCCCGCTGTTCTTCCTCGGTTCGCTCTACATGCAACACACGCTCGGATTCGGCCCGTTGCGCACCGGAGCGGCCTTCCTCCCGGTCGCCGTCGCGGTGACCCTCGGGGCGCACGTCGGGGGACTGCTCGTCGGCCGCCTCGGCGCCCGGCCGGTGGGAGCCCTCGGCCTGACGGTCGCCGCGGCCGGGGCACTGTGGCTGAGCCGGTTGCCCGCTCACGGCGGCGACACGCTCGACATCGTCCCCGGGCTGGCCCTGGCCGCGGCCGGCGTGGGACCCGCGTTCGTCGCGGCGACCACGACCGCGATGGCCCAGGTGCGACACCACGAGGCGGGCATCACCTCGGGGGTCGTCAACACCTTCCACGAACTCGGCGGCGCGCTCGGCGTCGCCCTGGCGTCGGCGATCGCCGCGCCCAGCCTCGTCGCCGGGGCCGATGCCGGCGTCGTCGACGGCTACACCGACGCGTTCCGGGCCTGCGCGGGCACGGCCTTCGTCGCGGCGCTCGTGGTGGTCGTACTCGTGCCGGCGGGCAGGCCGCCGGTCTCCGACGGCCCGCGGCACGTGCACTGAGCAGCCCCGCCCGCACGACCCCCACCACGTTCCCGACCGTAGGGTTGACCACCATGGGCGCGACACCACCACCCGGCACACGTCGACGGGCGGACGCCGAACGCAACATCGCCGCGATCCTGGCCGCCGCGATCGGCGCCTTCGCGCGCGATCCCGATGTCACGATGACCGACATCGCGCGAGCGGCCGGGGTCGGACGGGTGACCCTTTACGGGCACTTCGGCTCCCGCGAGGTGTTGATCGAGGCCGCGATCAAGGAAGTCCTGGGCGAACTGCACGCCGCGATGGACGACGCCGGGATCACCGTCGGACCCGCCCCGCAGGCGCTGACCCGACTGGCCCGCGAGGGCTGGCAGGTGTTGGACCGCTGCCGGGGCCTGCGTACGGCGGCCCTGAAGGCACTGGGCGAGGCGAGCCTGCGCCGGCAGCATGCCCACGTCCTGGCCAGGGTCGACGAACTCGTCGAGCGCGGTCGGCGCGAGGGCGACATCCGCACCGACCTGCCCGCCGCGTGGCTCACCGCGGCGTACTACGGCCTGATCCACACCGCCGCCGACGAGGTCGACGCGGGCCGCCTCGATCGCGCCGCCGCGGGCGAGACCATCGCCGCGACGCTGCGCACGGTCCTGGCCGTACCCGGGTGAGGCGCCGACACCCGGTCGTGGACGCTGCGTTCGGCCCCGGCACGCCGGTTCGGTGGGCGTCGTGGCCAGGGCGGTGGCGGGAGGGAACAGCGCCGGCGGTCGGCGGCAGGGTCGGTCGATCGCGCGGTCGGCGGCACAGTCCTTCCGAGTACGCCCTGTCGGCGCGGGACATCGCCGAGCCGGCACCATGGGACGCGACCGGTGCCGGCGCGGGCGTCGGTACGCCGGCGACGCGAGACGGGAGGTGAGCGACGTGGTCCCCACGACCCGATCCGCCTCCCGCGGGCGAAACCGGCGGGTCGGTGTGCTCACCCGGTGGATTCTGCTCGTCGTCCTCGCGTGTGGTGTGGTCGGCATGCACACCCTGGGCCACCCGGCGAGCGCCGCTGTCGGGTCCGGAGGGGTGTCCGGTTCCGGGTCCGGCGGGGCCGCGGGCGTCGCGTTCGTTGCCGGGTCCGGCGTCGCGTCGCGAGCCGAGCCCGTCGTCGCGTCGGGTGCCGAGTCCGTCGCCGGGAAGCGGGTCGCGGCCGACGCGGATCATGCGGTGACGAACGAACCCGCGATCGGTCACGGGGAGGCGTGCCCGCGCGGTGACTGCGCGCCGGGGGACGGGTCCGGTGACAAGCACGGGTCCGAGCACGGGACCGACCCGGCCTCGATGTGCCTGGCGGTCCTGTTCGCCGGCCTCGGCGCGCTCGCCACGGCGCTGGCCCTGCTCGCCCTTCGCCGCGCTCGCGATCTGCCCGCGTTCCGCCCGCGGGCGCGAGCGGCGCGGTTCGTGTCGGGCCTGCCCCCGCCCGGGCCAGCGGAACTCTCGCTCCTGCAGGTACTGCGCATATAGGCCGCCGCTCGGTCACGAGCCACGGCCCGTGACGTCGCGCCCTCTTTCGCATCCTCGGGCCGTCGCACCGCGCGGACCCGGGTACCTCCAGGAGACGAACCACCGTGAAACGACTGTCCCGCAGCATCGCCCTGACCGCGACCGCCACCACCGCGGCGCTCGTCCTCGCCGCCTGCGGCAGCGACGACAAGGGTCACGACATGGACGGCATGGACAAGCCGTCGGCCTCGGCCCCGGCGAACCCCCAGGCCGTGCCGAGCACTTCCGCCCCGGTATCGGCGGGTGCGTTCAACGACGCGGACGTGATGTTCGCGCAGATGATGATCCCGCATCACGAACAGGCCGTGGAGATGGCCAAGGAAGCCCCGGCCAAGGCGGCCGACCCCGAGGTGAAGAAGCTCGCGGCCGCGATCGAGGCCGCACAGGCCCCGGAGATCGCACAGATGAAGGGTTGGCTGGCCGGCTGGGGCAAGCCCGCGGCCGCACCCGGCGGCATGACCCACGGCGACGGCATGATGTCGGACGCGGACATGACCACGTTCAAGGCGTCCACCGGCGCCGAGTTCGACAGGCAGTTCCTCGCCATGATGATCGCCCACCACAACGGCGCGATCGCCATGGCCGACACCGAACTCGCCAAGGGCACCAACCCCGACGCCCGCAGGCTCGCCGAACGGATCAAGACCTCCCAGGCGACGGAGATCCGGCAGATGCAACAACTCCTCGGCGGGAAGGGCGGCGCGACGCCGAGCATCCCCGGTACGCCGAGCACGTCGGCGATGCCCGGCATGCACCACTGACCCACCCCGGATTCGCCGTCGCCCGTTTATCGGGCGACGGCGGAATCGGCCCCTCGTTCGGGCCGGCACCGGGGAAGGGCCGGCCCGGGCGGCGGCGACGGTTACGACGTGGGCGTGGCGCTTGCCGGCAACGCCGACCCGAGCGACCCGAGCGACCCGAGCGCTCCGGACGATCGCCGGCGGTTGCCGTGCCGGATCAGCCCTGCCACCAGTCGTCGAGCGGCGTGACCGGGACGGCCCGCTTGTGTCGTGTCGCGAGGTATACCGACTCGACCTTCGCCGCCAGGTCCGGCGTGACGTCGGTGCCTTCCAGGTAGTCGTCGATCTGGGCGTACGTCAGGCCCAGGGCCACCTCGTCGGGCAGCGCTGGCCGGTCGTCCTCGAGGTCGGCGGTCGGCACCTTCTCCCAGGTGCTCGGCGGTGCGCCCAACTCCTGCAACAGCGCGGCGCCTTGGCGCTTGGTCAGACCGGTCAGCGGGGTGATGTCGACGCCGCCGTCGCCGTACTTGGTGAAGAAGCCGGTCACCGCCTCGGCCGCATGGTCGGTGCCCACGACGAGCAGGCCGAGCTGGCCGGCGATGGAGTACTGGATCACCATGCGTTCGCGGGCCTTGATGTTGCCCCGTACGAAGTCCCGCAGCGTGGGCTCGTCGCCGAGCAGCTCCCGCAGGCCGAGTGCCGCCTCGGCGGCGACGGCGTCCGCGCTCGGCTTGACGTTGACCGTGATCGACCGGTCCGGCTTGACGAACTCCAACGCGATCTGCGCGTCGTGCTCGTCGGCCTGTACGCCGTACGGCAACCGCACCGCGACGAAGACCGCCTCGTGTCCCTCGGCCCGCAGCTCCTCGCTCGCGAGTTGGCACAACCGCCCGGTCAGCGTGCTGTCCTGGCCGCCACTGATCCCGAGCACGTAGCCCTTGGCCGGGGTCGACCGCAGGTAGTCCTTGAGGAAGTCGACCCGTTGCCGGATCTCGACCTTGGGCACGATGGTCGCCTTGACGCCGAGTTCGGCGAGAATCTGCTCGCGTGGGTTCGCCATCCACGTACTGTACTGGCCGGAATCGACGTGGTCGGCGACCGGGCGGCGCTGCCCGGTGTCCGCCTGCGTCGGTGCGGAAGGGGGCTCGTCCGGGCCCCGCGCAGGGCCGACCCCGGCGCCTGTCGGCCGGGGCACGGAGCCGGCCGATCGCTCGTGCGTGAGAGGAGGGCGACGTCGTGACGGCGGGGTTTGTCGCGGCAGCGCACGGTGAGCCCTCGTCGGGCCGGGCAGGCGTCGACGCAACGTGCGCGGGTGCCACGGCCGGGAGGACCGGCGGCGGCCCGGGAGCCCTTCCCGCTCGACGGGGAGATGTACCTGGGCACGCTGGTCTGCCGGGCCTACGTCGAGGCGGCGGTCGGCGACTGGGACGCCGCCGTCGGGCTGATCGCCTCGGTCATCGTCTTCGACCCCACCACGCCCTGGACCCCGGCGGCCTGGCCGGCCGCGACGGAGCCGGCACAACTTCTCGACCCGGACGCGCTCGCGGAGGCGGTCTCCCGCGCAATCGCATCCCTGCCCGACCCGACGTCCGAGGAACAGCGGTTTTTACTGCGGCCGTTCGAGCAACTCGTGCGCTCGGTCGCGGCCCGACACCCCGACCACGCCTTGTTGTCGGTGATGACCTCCGCACTCGTCAGGCGCATGGGTGACACCGCCGAGGCGGTCCGTATCGCCGAACACGCGCATCGGATCGCCCCCGGCTACATGCCCGCGGTGATGCTCGGCAACGCCCTGCGCGCCGACGGCCGCCCCGGCCGGGCCCTGGCGGTCTGGGAGGCCCAACCGGCCCGCGAATTCGACACCCACCTGGCCGTGGACGTCGCCGAACTGTACGGCGCGACCGACCGCCCGGCCGAGGGCCTGAACCGGCTCGAGCGGGTCTTGGCCACCGAACCGGATCACCCCACCGCGGCTCCCGCCCGATACGGTCTGCGCCCCCGGGCCGACGGCGACATCGCCCACCCGCTCGGCCTGGCCGCCGGCTTCGCGCTGGTCGCCGTCGCGTGGACCCACCCCGACACCCGCGACGACATCGGCGCACTCGTGCTGGAACGGCTGGTGAACATCGCCGAGAGCGTTCGACACCGCGAGGTGACGATCCTGCGCTCGATCCGCGCGCTGATGCTCTGCTGCGCCTGGATGGACGAACACGCCCTGCGCCTGGCGCGGAATCTGGCCGAACGGGAGCGCCGGGAGGCCGACGAGACCTCCGATCAGGACGAGAACGAGCCATCGGACGAGCCGGACGAGGGCGTGCGCTCACCGACGGACGATCGCACCGCGAAGGCCGGCGCGGGTACGGACGATGCCGCGCCCGTCGCGCCCTCCGCATCCGCCGCGCCGCCCGCCGGATCCCGGCCGGGCCGATTCAAGCGACTCTTCGGACGGCGGTGATCGGACGGCAGTGAGCCGCGAGTCCGACCACGAACGCTCTGATCGGCGCGTGCGCCGTGCCCACTCGCGTGTGGGGTCGCCACCGACAGCCCGGGGCGACCCCACACGCCTGCGGTACGGCCGCCTCAAGGCCACACGAGGATCCGGCCGTCCCGCGATCGCCGGGACAACCGCATCGGCGGCGTCCGGGGTGTCGCCGGCGCGCACCCGCCCTGTGTTCACCCGATGGAGTGGCGGACCGTCCGCCTGCGGAGCGTCACGGCCCGGCCGGAGGTGTGGACTGGAACCCTCACAACCGGCGGGGAACTCCCGTGCAGAGTCGACCTTGGCGCAGGGCCAAACCCTCGGAGGATGAGTTTCGTTGGCGACGAGCATGCATGTGGTCTGGAACTCGGAGGCGGCCGAGCACGTCGTGTACGAGACATATTCGATCGAGGTGGTCGAGGACGGCGGCGTTCACGGCGAGGTGGTCAGCAACCGGCACGACACGGTGATCCGTAGCCGGGCGCATGCCCGGGAAATCGCCGCGGAGCACGGCTACGAACTCTTCAGCGACGGCGACGCGTGGCAGAGCCTCCCGGAAGAGGGCTGAAGCCCCCGCTCGACTCTCCTTGGCCGGTGGCGGCGCGCCGGTACGTCCGGGTACAGACGTCGATCCGGGATCGGCCGACCGGGATCGGGCCGAGGTTCGTCCGTGCACGATCGGGGCCGCTCATCCGAGAGCACCGTTCGGCCCGCAGCGCGCCGCGAATCGTCGCGGTGCCTGCGGCCCGGCCCGGAAAGCAACCGCGGTGGCGCCCTCGGACCCGGTCGGAATTCGAGCTTCACACGGTCACGACCTGTGTGGGATCGACGGGAACGTCGACGCTGCGGGTACCGCCGAAGACTCCGGGCAGCACGAACCGGACGATGATTCTTCCGCCGAACGCCTTGCCGGTCACCACTCCTTCCGTCCCCTGGGGCACTCGCTGCTGCAGGCCCTCACCGATGTCCTGTTGGGCTTTGACCTTCGTGCCGATGTTCACGCGTTGGTTCCCAACTTTCCTCAGGGCGAGCGGAGTTCCAGTCGCCGAAGGTCGACCGGGCGCACCTGGGGAGGGGCCGGTCGAGGGGAGTTCGAATATCGCCTCGCACGGCCGGGGCGAGCCCGGATCGGCGGCGTTCGCTCATGGTGGTCAACGGCCGGGACCGGCGACAGAGCGCGTGGATGTGCGAGTAAGGCGTGCGGCGGTCACGTCCCACTCGAACGCGCGCCCGACCAACCGAGTGGCTACCGCCCGACCCCGGGCCGGTCCGCCGACCGGCCCCGCAGTCGCGGTGGCACACCGGGTGCGCCGGGCGCGGCGCCGGTGGTAGGAAGGTGGCCCGCGGCACGTCGCGCCCAACCGTCGGTCGAGGCGAGCACCGCCAGCAAAGCCCCCGAGATCCCGCGGCGCTCGGGTCGTGCCCTGATCCGGCCGGGGCCGGGGCGAACTCGGGGGTCGGGTGGGTGATGTGTTGGGTGGTCGTGGCAGCATGCGTGGCATGACGACGAACCGAAAGGTCCATGCCGCGTAGGCGGCCGGGATACGTCCGGGCCGGCATGTCGCGTCGGCGGGCACCGGGGAAGAGGACGGCGATCGACGGACTGTCCGCACGGGCGATGTCCGAGATCTTCCGGCTCGAACGCACCCGCAACTACCTGCAACCGGGAGACGTCGGCGCGGCCGTGCGTCTGTGGAGGAACCACGTCGGCCGTTCCGAGCGCGAACTGTGGCACGACTACGAGTGGGGCAACGCGCACTGGTACTGCTGCGGCAGTCCCCTCGAAGCCCGCGCTCTCCTCGACACCCTGACGTCGGCTCTGTCGCGTCGAAGCGCACGGGAACTCCACCTGGTCATCGACAGGTTGGACGGCTTCAGGAACCGACCGTCACCGCCGTACGAGGCAGGCGAAGGCTGAAGGATGGGTCGGCGGTCGGCGGTCGGCTGCATCGGAGGGGAACGGATCGTCGACGGCGCACGCACGTCGTCGCCGCCGGGGGATAGCTCTCGCTCACCGTTCGTGGCATCTCGCACGGGCTGGGCGGATGCCGATGGCCGAGCGACCGGGGTAGTCCCGGGACGATCACCGAGGTGGCATCGGCGTGTCGCCGACTTCCTCGCGCAGTGTCACTCTGGAAGGGGCTGCACCGCAGCCGCGGTCGAGACGGCTTGTGGCCGTGTCGACCGCGGTCCGTGACCGGGTCGGTGCCGGTTTCCGGCGGTCCGATGGGCGTGGTCGTCGACTCGGTGGTTCGGTGCGTCCGAGCGCGTGCCCACCGCCACCGCGCCCATCGCCACATGGAGGAGCCATGACGGCAACGACACGTTACGACGCACCCGTTGCGATCGAAGGCGACGGTGTCGAACTTCGGATGCGCGAAGTCGGTGGTGGGATGTCCGTCGCATTCGTGCGATTCCCGCGAGGCGCCGACATGGCACCGGGGCTCGAAGGACTGCCCGACGGTATGTGCCAGTGCCCGCACTGGGGTTACCTGCTCAAGGGGCGGCTGAGGATGCGCACGAAGGACGGGAACGAGATCTACGAGGCGGGCCAGGCGTTCTATTGGGCACCCGGTCACGTGCCGGAGGCGCTGGAGGATTGCGAGTACGTGGACTTCTCGCCGACCGAGGAATTCACCGAGGTGATCGACCACATCAAGGCTCGGATGAGCTGACCGGCACACCAGGCAGCTCTGCCGGCGGGACTGGTGTGGTGCGCGACCTGTGACGAGCGCCTGCGGTTCGAGGTCGAGGGCGATGTCTATCGCTGCGGGGCGTGTCGGTTCGCCGTGCGGGGGCTGATGCCGGAGGAGGTGGTGGCGACACAGGTCGTGACCGCCATCTGCGCGTCGAGGAAGCTCGCGTCCGCGAAGCGCACCGTCGACGAGGTGGTCGAGATGTGGAACGCGTCTCGACCGGGACCGCAACGCGGGCTCGGTGGCCGGGTGACGGCGCTCTCGGACGCCTTGTCGGGTTCCTCCTTCCCGGCCTCTCGTTGCGTGTTCACGGGCCGGCGTCCGGAGGAGGTCCCGTCACCTTCGGGAGGGGGAACCAGCGGCTCCCAGGCCCCTCCGGCGGCCTGCGAAGGGGCACTGGGAGTCGGGTTCAGGGGTGCTCTGCCCGTTGTCTATCGAGGCTCTGTGTGGCGATCTGCGGGCCTGGGAGCAGTTCAGCGTGGGGGGACTTGTCGGTCTGTATTTTTGGATCCTGGATCGATGATGAAACGGCTTCCATGCCTGTTTGATGAGCGCGCGATCGGTATGCTGGAGCCCGTTCTCGCTTGAGGAGTACCGCCCCTGGAGGGCCTTGTTCGGCCTGCCCGCGTGCGGCCGGCTCCACCCGACGACACGTACGCTCCCGCCGCCCGGCGGGAGCGCGGCTTGTAGTGCCAGAAAAGAGTGCCTTGTGACTGATTCCGGCATCCTCTCCGTCGCCACCGAGTCCGAAGCCGACGGTTCCCTCGATCCCACCGCCGTCCGCGCCCCCGGCTCGGCCGCCGCCCCCGCACCCACGTCCGGCGACGGCGGGGAGGGCGTGGCGTACGGCGCCAACGAGATCAGCGTGCTGGAGGGGCTGGACCCCGTTCGCAAACGGCCCGGCATGTACATCGGTTCGACCGGTGAGCCCGGCCTGCACCACATGGTGCAGGAGATCGTGGACAATTCGGTCGACGAGGCCCTGGCCGGTTTCGCGGACCGGATCGATGTGACGCTGCTCGGCGACGGCGGTGTTCGGGTGGTGGACAACGGGCGTGGCATTCCCGTGGGTCTGCACCCTGAGAAGCGGAAACCGGCCGTCGAACTCGTGTTGACCGTGCTGCATGCCGGCGGCAAATTCGGCGGCGGCGGATACGCGGTCTCCGGCGGGCTCCACGGAGTGGGGCTGTCGGTGGTCAACGCCCTGTCCACGCGCCTGTTCGTGGAGGTGCGCGCCGACGGATACCGGTGGAGTCAGGGATATCGCAACGGTGTGCCGACCGCGCCGTTGGCGCGGCACGAAGGCGTGACCGACACGGGCACCTCACTCACCTTCTGGGCCGATCCGAACGTCTTCGAGACCACCGAGTACTCCTTCGAGACGCTGGCCCGCCGCCTCCAGGAGATGGCCTTCCTCAACAAGGGCCTGACCCTGACCCTGACGGACGAACGCGCGGGCGCGCGGGCGCCGTCGGGCTCGGGCGACGGCGGTGTCGAGAAGGCGGGGGCGGACCGGGCCCGATCGGTCTCGTACCGCTACCAGGGCGGCATCGTCGACTTCGTGCAGCACCTCAACTCCCGCAGGGGCGACCCGGTACACCCCTCGGTCATCTCCCTCCGGGCCCAGGGTACGGGGCAACACCTGTCCGTGGACGTCGCGATGCAGTGGAGCACCCGCTTCAACGAAGGCGTGTACTCGTTCGCCAACACCATCCACACCCACGACGGCGGCACGCACGAGGAGGGATTCCGTACCGCGCTGACCGGCGTGGTCAACCGCTACGCCCGAGAGCGGAGGCTGCTGCGGGACAAGGACGACAACTTCTCCGGTGAGGACGTGCGCGAGGGGTTGACGGCGATCGTCTCGGTGAAGTTGGCGGAGCCGCAGTTCGAGGGCCAGACCAAGACCAAGTTGGGCAACACGCAGGCGCGGACGTCCGTCCACAAGGTGGTCCACGAGCAGTTGGCGGACTGGTTCGACCGGAACCCGAACGAAGCGGCGGACATCGTCCGCAAGGCGATCGCGGCCCGGAGTGCCCGTGTCGCCGCCCGCAAGGCGCGTGATCTCACCCGCCGCAAGGGCATGTTGGAATCCGCAGCGCTTCCCGGCAAGCTCGCGGACTGCCAGTCCACCGAGGCCGACGCGTGCGAGATCTTCATCGTCGAGGGCGACTCGGCCGGCGGTTCCGCGAAGTCCGGCCGCGACCCCCGGTACCAGGCGATTCTGCCGATTCGCGGCAAGATCCTGAACGTCGAGAAGGCGCGCATCGACAAGATCCTGCACAACCAGGAGATCCAGGCGCTCATCTCGGCGTTCGGCACCGGGGTCCACGAGGACTTCGACCTCGGCAAGCTCCGCTATCACAAGATCATCCTGATGGCGGACGCCGACGTCGACGGCCGGCACATCAACACCCTGCTGCTGACCTTCCTCTTCCGCTTCATGCGGCCCCTGATCGAAGCCGGACACATCTACCTCTCCCGACCCCCGCTCTACAAGATCAAGTGGAGCCGGGACGACAGCGAGTACGCCTACACCGACCGTGAACGCGACACCCTCGTCGAAATCGGTCGGCGACAGGGCAAGCGTCTGCGCGACGACACCATCCAACGCTTCAAGGGGCTCGGCGAGATGAACGCCGAGGAGCTCCGTGTCACGACCATGGACCCGGACCACCGTGTGCTGGGGCAGATCACGCTGGACGACGCCGCCCTGGCCGACGACCTGTTCGCCGTCCTGATGGGCGAAGACGTGGAGGCCCGACGCTCGTTCATCCAACACAACGCCCAGGACGTGCGCTTCCTCGACATCTGATCCACCCTCGGCGCCGTCGCCACCGGCCACGACGGGCACCCCTCGCGGAGCATCCCACGCCGAACCCCACAAGCGTGGCATACCCGAACGTTCGTGAGATCGACCCGTGTTCCGCGGCGGATCGCCCGTACTCCCGCGTGGGGGCTACGCGTTGGGTCGGTCGGTTTTCAGGGGGTTGCCGGGGGCATGGTCGCCGAGGCTGTTGAGGAGTTGGCGCAGGAGGCCGGCGAGGCGTTCCTGGTCGCCGTCGCTCAGTTTCGCGAGGAGTCTCGCCTCCAGGTCGACATGGTCGACGACGACGCCGTCGATGAGTTCGCGGCCACGGTCGGTCAAGGTGATCAGCACGCTGCGCCGATTGAGCGGATCGAGTTCGCGGGTCACCATCTCCCTCGCAACGAGACGGTCGATCCGGTTGGTGATCGCCCCGGAGGTGACCATCGACGACTCGACGAGTTGCTTGGCGGTGAGCCGGTACGGGTGACCGGATCGGCGCAGCGTGCCCAGGATGTCGAACTCCCAAAGCTGCAGGTCATGCGTGGCGAAGTGGTCGCGAAGCTCCCGCTCGAGCAGTCGGCAGGCGCGCTGGATCCGGGCCACGACGCCCATCGGCGTGGGGTCGATGTCGGGCCGCTCGACCCGCCACTGGTCCATCCGCCAGTCGACGTTGTCCTCCACGGGCTGCCGCCTCCCAGAACCTCTTAACGTGAAACTGTTTGACGTCATCCTAACAGGGAGCTACATTCGCCAACGTTGAATAGTTCAACGTTAAGGAGAATTGATGCTCCGGGACCCGAGCCGGTCCGGAACGGGACGTGCGTCCCCGCCCGGCGGCACGCTGGGACTGACCCTGCTGACCGCGACCGCACCGGCCACGTGGGGCACGACATACCTGGTCACCACCGAGTTCCTCCCGGTCGGCTATCCGCTGGTGTCCGGAGTGATCCGCGCGCTGCCGGCGGGGCTGATCCTGCTCGCCGTCACCCGGCGACTGCCGCACGGCACGTGGCTGTGGCGCTCCCTGCTGCTCGGCACCCTCAACATCGGCGCGCTCTTCGCCCTGCTGTTCGTGGCCGCCTACCGCCTGCCGGGTGGCGTCGCGGGGACCCTCACCGCCGTCCAGCCACTGCTCGTCGTCGGCCTGGCGTACCTGCTCCTGGGCGAGAGGCCCACCGGCTGGCGGCTGGGCTGGGGGCTGGTCGGTGTGCTGGGCGTCGGGTTGATCGTGCTGCGCGGCCGGCTCTCCTTCGACCTGCTCGGCGTCCTGGCCGGAATAGCGGCCGCCGGCGTGATGGCAGGCGGGATCGTCCTGACCAAACGCTGGGGGCGTCCGGACGGCGTCGGCCCGGCGACCATCGCCGCGTGGCAGCTCACCGCCGGTGGGCTCGTGCTCCTGCCGCTCGCGCTCGTCTTCGAAGGACTTCCGTCCGGACTGGACGCTCGTGCGCTCGGCGGCTACGCGTGGTTGTCCGGTGTGGGCGCACTGCTTTCCTTCCTGGTCTGGTTCCAGGGCATCGGCAGGCTGCCCGTGGTCGCCGTGTCGTTCCTGGCCCTGCTCTCGCCCGTGGTGGCCACGCTCCTGGGCTGGTTGTTCCTGGACGAGTCGCTCACCCCGTGGCAGTGCTTCGGGTTCGTGCTCGCGCTGACCGCCGTCGCCGCCGCGCAACTGACCCCCGACGTCGTCCGTGACCTGCTCCGTATCCCCGCCACCGCCAAGGGAGAATGAACATGACGCGCACCGTGCTGATCACCGGAGCCACCGGAACCGTGTCCACCGCACTGCTGAACACGCTGACGGCGAAGGACGTGGCGCTTCGCGCGCTCGTGCACGACGAACGCAAGGCGGACGGCCCGCGCGCGCAGGGCGCCGAGGTCTTCGTCGCCGACCTCGACGACGCCCGGTCGCTGCCGCCCGCCTTCGAGGGTGTGCACGACCTGTGGCTGCTCACCCCGAACGGTCCGCGCGCCCCGGAGAACAACATGAACCTGCTCTGGGCCGCCCGCCGGGCAGGTGTGGAGCGCGTCGTACGCCTGTCCGTGGTCGGCGCGGCGCACGACGCGCCGAACCGCAGCGGCAGGCTGCACGCGCTGTCCGACCGGGAGACCGAACGCTGCGGCATGCGCTGGACGATCCTGCGCCCGCACTGGTTCATGCAGAACCTGCTGAACGAGGCCGGCGACATTCGTGCCGGCGGCACGTTCGCGCTGAACATGGCCTCGGCTCGGATCGGCATGATCGACGCACGCGACATCGCCGCGTGCGCGGCCCGCGTGTTGTCGGACGACCCGGATCGCCACCACGGCAAGACGTACACCCTCACCGGCCCGCGCTCGCTGAGCTTCGACGAGGTCGCCGAGCAGACCGGCCGGGTTCTCGGCAGACCCACGGCGTACCTGCCGGTCGGCGACGCGGCCAAGCGCGAGACGTTGCTCGGCTACGGCGTTCCGCCGTGGATCGTCGACATGCTCGAGGAGTACGCACAGGCGTACGCCTCCGGGTGGGGGGACTTCACCTCCGGTACGGTCGCCGACCTGCTCGGTCGCCCGCCGCGCGACATCGCCGACTTCGTCCGCGACCACGCCGCGGCGTTCACGACCGACGACTCCCGGTCGGCCGTGGACGCCTGAGACCGTGACCGGCCGCCCGGCCCGATCGCGCGGGTGCGCGACGGGGCCGGCGGCGGGTCCGCGATCGCCCGGGCACGAACCCCGCCGAGCCGCTTTCACGCAGGTCGGCGGGGCTGTCGGGATGCGGCGGTAGGGTCGTGGCATGGACCAGCAACACCTTGCCAATCTCGCGCACCTGCGCCGAGCGCGGGATCTGGTGGACCGCGAGTACGCGCGTCCGCTGGACGTGCCGACCATGGCCCGCCACGCGCTGATGTCGCCGGGGCACTTCTCCCGGGCCTTTCGGGCGGCCTACGGCGAGACGCCGTACGGCTACATCATGACCCGTCGGGTCGAGCGGGCGATGGCGCTGTTGCGCGAGGGCATGAGTGTGACCGACGCGTGCATGGCGGTCGGCTGTACCTCGCTGGGCTCGTTCAGCTCGCGGTTCACCGAGTTGGTGGGCATGACGCCGAGCGCGTACCGCGCGGCGGACCACGAGGCCGTGCTGGCGATGCCCACGTGTGTGGCCAAGGTGCGCACCCGGCCGACCAGGGAGTCATCCGTCAGGATTGGAGAAGCGGCTCCCGGCACCGCCGTCTAGCGTTGTTCGCATGACCATTTCACTCCAGTACTGCCACATCACCGTCAACGACGTGGACGAGTCGCTCGCGTTCTACCGCGACGGACTCGGCTACGAGGTGCGCAACGACGTCGGCTCGGACGGGATCCGGTGGATCACGCTCGGCAGCCCCTCCCAGTCGGACGCCGAACTCGTCCTGTCGGTGCCGCACGCCGGCCGGTCCGAGGCCGACGGGGACACCCTGCAGGAACTGCTCGTCAAGGGTGTGCTGCCGATGGTCGTGTTCCGCACCGACGATCTCGACGCGACCTTCGAGAGGGTGCGCGCCTCCGGTGCCGAGGTGCTCCAGGAGCCCATCGACCAACCCTGGGGCCCGCGCGACTGCGCGTTCCGGGACCCCTCGGGCAACATGGTGCGCATCTCGCAGACTCCCAAGGCGTAGCAACCGGCACACGGACGCGGCTTTCGCGCGCCGCCGCCCCGGGGCTCGCCCGCCTCCGGGGTCGGCTGCGCGCGGAAGCCGGGCGTGCCGTCGATGGATCCCACGGCGGACCCGGCCCCGTGTTCGTGCCCGGGAACCGCGCCGGGGCAGTGGTGTGTTCGGGGATCACCGGAAGGCGGCGCTGGGGCTCAGGACGGCCGGAGCCGGTCGCAGGGCGTCCAGCATGGTGGTGAACTCGGCCCTGGTCTGCGCGAGTTCGCGTCTCGGATCGGATTCGGCGAGGATGCCCGCCCCCGCGTGCAGGCGTACGCCGTCCGGGTCGGTCTGCGCGCACCGCAGGGCGACGACCCATTGGCCGTCGCCGTGGCGGTTGGTCCAGCCGACGAGACCGCCGTAGTAGTCGCGGGGGCGGGTCTCCAGTCGGCGGATCAGCGTGTGCGCGGCGTCGCGGGGCAGGCCGCACACCGCGGGGGCGGGATGGAGCAGGGCGGCCAACGCGAACGCGGTGGGCGCGGGCCGGCGCAGCCGGGCGCGGATCGGGGTGCACAGGTGCCATAGGCGTCCGGCGGCCTTGAGCCGGGGTCGGTCGGGGATGTGCAGGCGGGTGCACAGCGGATGCAGGACGCGGCGCAGTTCGTCGACGACCAGGGCGTGCTCGCGCAGCTCCTTGACGGAGCCGGCGAGCGCGTGTGCCGCCGCCAGGTCGCGGACGGGGTCGCGGTGCCGGGAGGCGGTGCCGGCGAGCGGGTTCAGGGCCAGCAGGTCGCCCTGTCGGGTGAGCAGTAGTTCGGGAGAGGCGCCCAGCAGCGCTCGGGCGCCGGGCGTGCCCGGCGGGTCGAGGGCGACGTGGAAGAGATGGGCCAGTGGGTGGAGACGGTCCAGCAGGGCCAGGGTCGCGACGGGGTCGATGTCGCGGCGCAGGGTCAGCGTCCGGGCCAGGACCACCTTGTGGGCCTCGCCGGCCCGCAGACGGCGCACGGCCTTGGCGACGGCTCCCACATAGGCCGCCTCCCCCCGCGTGTCGACGCGATGGGGTCCGGTCGGTACGGCCGGTGGGCCCGGCCGGCGCTGCCGGGGTGTGGCCGTCACCCGGCCGAGCGCGAGCGCCGCGGGGGTGTCCTCGTCGAAGGGCAGGGCGCCGACGACGCACCAGCGCGGGTCGGCGTCGCGCAGTGTTCTCGCGGCCGCGTGCGCGGCTCGGGTGAACTGCCCAGGACCGAGCGGGACTTGGGTCGGAAGAGGGGTGGTGGACCGGGCCCGCAGGACGTGCCGGGACGTGGTCAGGAGCCAGTGTGCCGGGTCGTGGGACATGATCCGCTCCCGGGGGTCGTGCGGCCGGTGGTGCCGGCCGCGCGGGGACGCACCGTCGTCGACATGGCGGCGGTGCGGGTGATACGAGGGATGTGATCGGAGACGGGGGACGCGACAACGTCGGCGATGACGCGGGGTAGGTGACGCCGGCGGGATCCCCCCGCGATGCGCGGCCGCATGGCCGTGCGCACCGTGCGGTCGTTGCCGCCCACCGCGCCGGTGACGACGGGTGCATCCTGGTCCGCCCCGGTCGGTCGCACGCCGCTCCTTCCGGGCGGCCGCGTGGCCGCCCGGCTGCCACTCCACCACCCGAACCCCCTCGCGTGGCAGGGCGTGTGGGGGTGGTGCGCGCGCACCGGGTGGTGCGCGCGCACCCGAAGGCACCGACGCGCGACCGCGCGCCGTGGCCGCACCCGGATCCGACCCGCGAGACTCGAACGAGCGTAATCCGCCCCGGCTTCGCCCGTCGTCCCGTCGGCTCCGCCGACGCGGGCCCCGGCCCGGACCCATCCGATCCGGCCCGGCCGTGCCGACGTTGCCGCGCCCGCGGTCGTGCCGGCCGGCTCCACCCGGCGGTGGTCGGCGCGTTCGTCCACGACAATGTCCGGAGCCCGGTCGTCGGAACTACCGGGTGGCGGGTGGTCGGTGCACGAGCGGGGTCGGCACGCTCGACCCCGGCCCTCACCCGGCCGCGAGCGGACGAACGGAAGGGCTGAGCGCGGGTGCCATACGGACACGGCCGGTGCCGGAAGTCGTCGAAGCGCGCCACCGCGGAGGTGAGCGGATCCGTCCCGAAGACGAACACCTCGCGGCGCGGCGCGTTGCGGGTCTACCTCGGCGCGGCGCCCGGCGTCGGCAAGACGTACGCGATGCTCGACGAAGCCCATCGCCGGCTCCTCCGGGGAACCGATGTGGTGGTCGGCGTCGTGGATTGCGGCGGCCGGCCGCTCACCGAGGAGATGCTGGTCGGCCTGGAGATCGTCGCGCCACGCGAACTGGTCCACCATGACGGCGAGTTCACCGAAATGGACGTGGACGCGGTGATCGCCCGCGGACCGCGCGTGGCGCTGGTCGACGACCTGGCGCACACCAACGCGCCGGGATCGCGCAACGAGAAGCGGATCCAGGACGTCGAGGAGATCCTCGACGCCGGGATAGACGTGATCTCCACGGTCGACGTGCGGCAACTCGCGTCGCTCAACGACGTGGTCGCGTCGATCACCGGCGTCCCCCAGCGCGAGACCGTGCCCGACGGCGCGGTGCGTCGGGCCGATCAGATCGAGTTCGTCGACCTGACTCCCGAGGAGCTGCGCCGCCGAATCGCCGACGGGGACGTG
Organism: Embleya sp. NPDC127516; assembly: GCF_044765325.1. Classification (NCBI taxonomy): domain Bacteria; kingdom Bacillati; phylum Actinomycetota; class Actinomycetes; order Kitasatosporales; family Streptomycetaceae; genus Embleya; species Embleya sp. NPDC127516. The sequence continues at coordinate 100,659 of NZ_JBIWJT010000025.1, forward strand.
TACACCCCCGAGCGGGCCGATGCCGCCCTCGCGAACTACTTCCGCCCGGGCAACCTGACCGCGCTGCGCGAGCTGGCCCTGTTGTGGGTGGCCGACGGGGTCGACGAGTACTTGCGCGAACACCGCAACCGGCACGGGTTCGACGCGATGTGGCCGACCCGGGAACGGGTCGTGGTGGCGCTCACCGGCGGGCCGGAGGGCGACACGCTGATCCGGCGGGCGGCGCGGATCGCGGGTCGGGGCCCGGGCGGGGAACTCCTGGCCGTGCACGTGGCCCGCAGCGACGGCCTGTCCGGATCCTCACCGGCCGACCTGGCCCGTCAGCGCCGGCTGGTGGACTCGCTCGACGGCACGTTCCACTCCGTCGTCGGCGACGACGTACCCGGCGCCCTGCTGGACTTCGCCCGGGGGGAGGATGCCACGCAGATCGTGCTCGGCAGCAGCCGGCGCAAGCCCTGGCAGTTCGTCCTGGGTCCGGGCGTGGGCGCCACCGTGGCGGCCCGGGCCGGCGACATCGACACCCACATCGTCACCCACGAGTACGCCGGTCGCGGGCGGGACGACCGACCCAGGCGCACGGTCACCGCCCGGGGGCGAGCGGTGCCGGCCTGGGTGGTCGCGCTGCTCGGACCACCCGCGCTGACCGCCGCGCTCGTACCGATCCGGGGCAACGCCGCGCTGCCCCACGACATGCTCCTGTTCCTGGCCCTGACCGTCGCGGTCGCGCTGTTCGGCGGCCTGTGGCAGGGGGTGGCCACCGCCGTGCTCGGCTCGTTGTTCATGGACTACCACATGACGCCGCCGCTGGACACCCTGGACATCGCCGCGCCGGGAAACGTGCTCGCGCTGGTGGTCTTCGTGGTGATCGCGCTGGCGGTGGCGTCGGTCGTCGACCTCGCCGCGCGACGTACCCAGCAGGCCGAACGTGGTCGGGCCGAGGCGGAGACGCTCGGCTTCCTCGCCGGGAGCGTGCTCAGGGGCGAACGGGCGTTGCCCGCGCTGTTGGAGCGGGTTCGGGTGACCTTCGACATGCGATCCGTTTCGCTGCTGCGCCGGGACGGACCCCGCGGGTCCTGGGAGAGCGTCGGGTCGGTCGGCGTGGATCCGCCGGCGCGGCCCGACACGGCGGACGTCGAGGTCGCGGTGGACGAGTCGCTCGTGCTGGTGCTGTCCGGCCGCCCGCTGCCCGCGGACACGCGCCGCGTCCTGGGCGCGTTCGCCGCGCAGGCGGCGCTGGTCCTGGAGCGGGGTGCCCTGGTCGCCGAGGCGGCGGAGGCGCGTCGGCTCGACGAGGGCAACCGGGTCGACACCGCGTTGTTCGCCATGGTGGCCCGGGACCTGCGGGCGCCGCTGGCGGCGATCAAGGCCGGGGCGTCCGGTCTGCGGGTGGAGGAGGTCGACTGGGAGCGGGCGGACCGGGCCGAGTTGCTCGCCACGATCGAGGCGGGCGCCGATCGGCTCGACCGGTTGATCGGCAATCTGCTCGACATGAGCCGGCTGCGGATGGGCACGGTCGACCCGTTGCCGAGCGACATCGCGCTGGACGAGGTGATCCCGGGCGCGGTGGCGCGGGCCGCGAGGTCGGGGGTGCGGGTGTCGATTCCGGAGACGTTGCCGACCGTTCGGGCCGACGCGGAGTTGTTGGAGCGGGTGATGGCCAACCTGGTGGAGAACGCGGTTTTGCACACTCCGGCGGACACGCCCGTGACGGTCGTGGCCGGGACGGTCCGCGGCCGGGTCGAACTGCGGGTGGTCGATCGTGGTCCCGGCCTGCCCGACGACGCCAAGGACCGGGTCTTCGAGGCGTTCGCGCGGCACGGAGACGCCCCGCGAAGTCGTGGTGTGGGCCTGGGACTTGCCGTCGCGCGCGGCTTCGCCGAGGCGATGGGCGGCTCGCTGGCCGCCGAGGACACGCCCGGTGGCGGGCTCACCATGGTCTTCGTGCTCCCCGTCTCGACCGGGCCGAACCCGGGTGGAGTGCGGGGCGAACTCGCGAGCTGAGGTTCATCCGCCGTGCGCCGCCTCCCGAGCCCAGGTCACCCGCCGCGTTCCGGGTGGGCCTCCGGCCGACCTGCCGTACGCCGCGACGGTCACCTGCCGGCCGGAAGCCTACCCACGAAGTTCGGTGTGGCGCCGCCGAGTTGCCGATCAGGACTTGGTGAGCGCGGCCGGACCGGCAGGCGTTGTCGCGAATCGGCGGAGGCCCGGTGTGGCCGTCGCGACCAAGGCGACCGCGCCGACGCACAGGAGGCCGCCGCTGATCAGGGCCGCCGTACCCGAGGTGGCGTTCGCGACGAGACCGCCGCGCAGGTTGCCGATGTCCGGCCCGGCCTGTCCGACGATCTGTTCGGCGGCGCCGACCCGGCCGAGGAACTCGTTCGGGGTGTGCAACTGGACGATGGTGTTCCGGGAGATGACGGACACGGTGTCGGCGGCACCTGCCAGGACCAGGAAGCCGAGCCCCACCCACGGGTTGGGCGACAGACCGAACAGTGCGAGCGACCCGCCCCACGCGACGGATCCGCCGAGCATCACCAGGCCGGGGCGAGGCAGTCGGGTGAAGGCTCCGGAAAGCACGGACGCGATGACGCCGCCGACGGCGATGGCGGTCAGGAACAGTCCGAGGGTGCGTGGATTGTCGTCGAACCGCTCGGCGTTGATCAACGGGAACAGGCTGATCGGCATCGACAGCACGGTGGCGGCGAGGTCGGTCAGGAGCGCTCCGCGGATGACGGGGGTACGGACCAGGAAGGCCAGGCCGTCGAGCACGCCTCGGAGACCCGGGCGCACCTGCTCGTCACCGGGGCTCATCTTGGGCAGGCCCAGTGCGCCGTGGATCGCCGCGAGGAAGGTGAGGGCGTCGATCAGGTGGCAGGTGCCGACGCCGAATCCCCCCACGATCAGCCCGCCCAGTGCGGGGCCCACCAGCATGGCGCCCTGGAAGGACATCCCGTTCAGGGCCAGCCCGGCCGCGAGTTGCTCCCTGGGCAGCAGGTGCGGGATGAAAGTGCGGGCCGCCGGGCCGCTGCCGGCCACGAAGCAGGATTGCAGCGCGACCAGCAGCAGCACGCCCGTGGGCGGGAGGTGCCCGAGGAAGCCCTGGACGGCGAGCAGCAGCGAGCACGACGCCAGGCCGCAGGTGGTGAGCAGATAGAACCGCCGCCGGTCCACGCGGTCGACGAGCGACCCGGCGAAGAGTCCGAACACGACGATCGGAAGGGCCTGGGCCAGACCCACGGCACCGGTCCAGGCGGTACTGCCCGTCGTCTGCCAGACCTGGAACATCACCGCTACAACCGCCATTTGGCTGCCCAGGCCGGACAGGGTCCGACCGATCCACAACCGTCGAAACGGTGGTGACGTGCGCAGCGGGGACACGTCGATCAGCGCGTGCCTCACTCCCATGCGGGGTCCTGCGCCAGTTTCTCGGCGATCCGGTCGTGGAAGCTCTTGCGTTCGAGGGCCTGTTCGATGTCGGTGACGACGCGGGTGAGCGGGTAGGGGATCTCCGCCTCGATCTCGGCGATGGCGGCCTCGGTGGCCCGCCACTCCGCCGCCAGTCGGCCGACGATGTCGCGGGCCTTGTCGGTGAGCGTCACCTTCTTGCTGCGCGCGTCCTCGCCCGCGACGGTCCGCACCCAACCGGCCGCGCGCATCGCGGACACCTTCTGGCTGAGCGCCGAATGGGTCCGGCCGACGGACTCGGCGAGTTCGGTGATGGTCATCGGCCCGGTGGCGTGCAGCCGGAGCAGTTCCATCACGAAGCTCGGCTTGAGCCCGTCGATGCGCTTCTCCGCGTACAGCCGGGCGATGTCCGCGTCCATCGAAGCCTGGAGCAGCCGTAGAGGACGCCAGTGGCTCTGCCGGGAGGGATCGGGTGCGTGGTCCGGGGGCATGCGGGAATCATAACAGCACTTATATAAGTGCTGTCAGATTTCACCGGACGCTGGGCCTCGGCCGGTTGGTGCAGTCCGATCCAGGCCAGTGTGCCGGGCGCGCCGGGCAACTTCCGGTAGATCTCCTCCGGCGTCGCCGGCGCGGTCCGTCCGGCACGAACGGCTCGTGCGGGATCCTCGGCCGCGCGGCGCCACGAGGTGGCGGGCCAGGGCGAGCGCGGCGAGGAACGTCAGGAACGCACACACGCCAAGCCATCCGGTTCGGCCGTGGACCTGTACCCCGATCCAGGAACCCGCGCTGCCGCCCAGGTAGGCGCAGGTCATGTAGGCGGTGTTGAGCCGGCTGCGGGCGTCGGGGCGCAGCGCGAACACCCGGGCCTGGTTGGCGACCATGCCGGACTGCATCGCGATGTCGAGCAGCAGGGTGCCGAGCACCAGGGCGACCAGACCCGGCGTGCCGCCCACGGCGCCCGCGGCGAGGACCGGGGCACAGCCGAGGACCGCGAGCAGGCAGACCAGGTTCACCGTGTCGGGTCCCCTGCGGTCGACCAGGCGTCCGGCGATCGGGGTGCAGACCATGGTTGCCGCGCCGACCAGCGCGAGCATTCCCACCGCGTGGGCGCCCAGGTCGTACGTGGGGCCGGTGAGCAGGAGTGTCAGGCAGGTCCACACGGCCGAGAACCCGGCGAAGATCGTCGCCTGATGGAAGCAGGAGCGGCGCAACTCCGGTTCGGTGCGCAGCAGGCGCAGGGGTTCGGCCAGGAGGGCCGGGTACGGCCGGCGCGAGGGCGGGACCGTCTTCGGCAGGATGCGCGCCAGGACGCCGGCGAGCAGCAGCACCAGGACCGCCGCCACCAGGTAGGGCGCGCGCCACCCCAGCCATTCGCCGAGTGACCCGCCGAAGGTGCGAGCCAGCAGCATGCCGCCGATCGAGCCGCTCAGCAGGGTGCCCATCATCGCGCCGCGGCGCTCGGCGGCGACCAGCCCGGCCGCGAGCGGGCCGACGATCTGGGCGGCCACGGTGGTGACGCCGACGAGGGCGCTCGCGGCGACCAGGGGCGGCAGGGTCGGGGCGCAGCCCGCGGCCAGGAGGGCGACGCCGGAGAGGGCGAGCAGGGTGACCAGGAAGGCGCGATGGGGGAGTCGGTCGCCGAGCGGCACCAAGAGGAAGACCCCGGCGGTGTAGCCGATTTGGGTCGCGGTCACCGCCAGCGCGGCGGCGTCGGGGGACTCGTGCAGTCCGGCGGCGATCAGTGGGCTGATCGCCTGCGGGAAGTAGATGTTGCCCACGCCGACGGCGCAGGTCAGAGACAGGATCAGGACCAGGCCGCGGCTCATCGCACCTCCACCGACTCGCGCGCGTCCACGGTGTCGGCGACGCGGCGGGTCGTGCCGGGGGAGGGCACCGGGGGCCGGGGGCGGGCTGTGTGTAGCCGGAATTTCGTCGAACCGTCGGCAGACGGGTGCGCACTCCGGGAGTTCGACCGAAATCCGTGCCCATGGGCGCTGTCGGACCCCCGAGCCGGTGTTGCGCTCGTGACTGTTTGGTCGGGGACATGGCGCGGCGAACCCTGCTCGGGTACGGTCGTTCCCCAGTAGTCGTGGCTCGACGTTCGTTCGCCCGTGATCGCGATCACGGGCGATTTTGCTGTCCACAGCGCTTCTCGGACCATGGCGATCACCTCCGGGCCCGCACCTCGCGTGGCGCGATTCCATTTATCTGATCGAGGAGTTCGACCGTGGCCAGTGGCACCGTGAAGTGGTTCAACAGCGAAAAGGGCTTCGGTTTCATCGAGCAGGACGGCGGCGGCCCCGACGTCTTCGCCCACTACTCGAACATCTCCGGCAGTGGGTACCGTGAGCTTCTCGAGGGGCAGAAGGTGACCTTCGACGTCACGCAGGGCCAGAAGGGCCCGCAGGCGGAGAACATCGTCGCCTCCTAGTACGTCGCCGGCCGCGGTGGCCGCAGGCCACCGCGGCACGACACATTTCGACCGAAAACCGGCGCCGCGCGCACCCGGGGCCTTCGGGGTCACACTCCGGGGGAGTCGACCCGGTAGGGGACCAGGGTGGTGCGGTTCTCGTCGACGGCGAGCCGGTGCCCGGCGGCGGGACAGGCCCGCCGGGGACAGTCGCGGCGCTCGCACACGCGACATCCCAGGCCGATCGGCGTCGCCGCCCGCGGATCGTTCAGGGCGAGGCCGTCGGTGTACACCAGCCGGTGTGCGTGCCGGAGTTCGCAACCCGGGGCGACCGCGAAGCCGGCCCCGGCACCGCCCCACGCGCGCCGCCCGCGAGTGACCGTACGGGCGATCCGGAAGTAGGCGCGACCGTCGGGCATGGTGGCGATCCGGGTGAGGACGCGGCCCGGCGCGGAGAACGCCTCGTACACCCGCCACAGCGGGCAGGTGCCGCCGCAGCGGGAGAAGCGGAAGCCGGTCGCGGACTGCCGCTTGGAGACGTTGCCCGCCCGGTCCACCCGCGGGAACACGAACGGCACCCCACGTCCGCGCGGGCGCTGGAGTGTGCCGAACCGATGGCACACGGTCTCGAAACCGACCCCGAAGCGCGCCCCGAGCAGGTCGATGTCGTAGCGCACCTCCTCGGCCGCGGCGTGGAAGGCGGTGTAGGGCATGACCATCAGGGTTCTGGACCTTGTGGCGTGGCTAGGTTTCGAGTGCGGTCGAAGCCGGCGGGAGGCGTGTCGGCGGGAATGCGGCCGCCACCGGCGGGAGAACGCCGCGTCGAGTGGGCCACGTGGCAGGAAGGCATCCCGGTCTACGCACGCATCCGAGGGGTGACACATCCGATGACCGGTTCACCACCGCACGCGCGGCCCGGGCCCGACATCGCGGCCTCGACCCGAGAGCCGGTCGTCGACGGATATCCCGCCCGGCCGGGGGTCCGCGCGGGGGACACGCTGCGGCTGCATGTGTCCACCCGTGCCGACCGGTTCCGGATGGACGTGTACCGGTGCGGCGAGACCCTGCGCCACATGGCCTTCCTGATCGCGGACGGCCGCCACGCCCCCGCACGTCGCCCCGAGCAGGACTGGTGCTGGCCCGGCTATGACTTCGCCGTCCCCGCGAAGTGGCCCTCGGGGGTGTACGTGGCGATCCTGCGGGCGGACGCGGACGGGCCGCCGGATCCGGCCCCCGACAGCACCGAGGCGGTGGACGCGCGCGCGGGACGGATGTTGTTCGTGGTGACGCCCCGAGTGCCGACCGCGCGCATCCTCTACAAGGTGCCGGTGTTCACCTACCACGCCTACAACGAGAGCGGCGGCGGGAGCCTGTACCGCTCGACCCACCACCTCGCGACCCCGCCGCCGGGCGGCACCAGGATCGTCGGTCTGCGACGTCCCGGCGGTGGCATCGGCGGTCCCGTGAAGGGGCACCCGGACGCCCACGATCCACGCACCCCGCGCCAGACGTTCGCGCACTGGGACGCCCCCTTCATCGCCTGGCTGGAGGCGAACGGTCACACGGTCGACTACTGCACCGACCTGGATCTGCACGAGTCGCCCGAACCCCTCGACGGACACCGGCTGTTGCTCTCCGCCGGCCACGACGAGTACTGGAGCGCGCCCACCCGCCGACACGTCACCGCCTTTCGCGACCGAGGCGGCAACATCGCCAACTTCGGCGCGAACACCTGCTGGTGGCGCGTCACGGTGACCGACGACGGCACCGCCCTGGCCTGCACCAAATTCCCACCGGGCGCACCGCTGGGCGTCGACCTCGACGCGCTCCGCGGCGTCCCCGACCACTGGTGGGAAACCGAACCGGAGAACACGCTGACCGGTGTCAGCTACCGCAACGGCGGCGGCCACTGGCTCGGGCCCCGAGCCCCGCTCGGCTTCACCGTGCAACACGCCCAGCACCCGATCTTCACCGGCACCGGACTGCGCGACGGGGACCTCCTCGGCGCCGAGCACGCCCTGGTCGGCTACGAGTGCGACGGCGCGGCAACGCGCCGCGACGCGTCGGGAGCGGCCGTGGCCACCGGCGAGGACGGCACACCGGTCGACTTCACGATCCTGGGCGTCGCCGAACTCCCCGCGGACCCGGCCGCCGGCTGGCATCACGCCGCGCGCGAGAGCGACGGGTGCGCACGAATGGCGACACTGGGCCTGTACACCCGAGGCGGCACCGTATTCACCGCCGCCACCGTCGACTGGCCGCGTGTGCTTCCCCTGGACCGGCAGGTGCGCACCATCACCCACAATGTGATCACGATGTTGTCCCGGAACCCCGGGCCCGCGTCGTGTGGTCCGAAGGATGTGTCCGTGCCGGCGGAACCCGGATGACCCGCCAGGCCGGCGGATCCGGGACGATCCGCCACCGCGGCCCCGCGCCGACCGCTCGGCCTCGTGTCGATCTCGTGCCACGTCTTGTCCTCGGGGCCGACCCGCCCACACCATGGCGCTTCCGAGGTTCCGCGCCGACGGCGGGGAAGTCGGCCATTCGAAGGGGGCCCGGACATGCGGGACGACCTCGTACCGAGCCCGGACGCTCGGGCCGAACGACAGGCCGAGGGGAAGCGGGCTCCCACGACGTTGCCGCGCCGCGCGACTGGGCGTTCACCTGTCGCATCGGCCCGGGCGTAGACGGGCATGCGGATCGCCTATCTGCACCCCGGCAGCATCCCCTCCCTCTACGCCAACAGCGTGCACGCGATGCGCATGTGCGACGCCTTCGCCCGGGCCGGTCACCAGGTGACCCTCTACACCGCGCCCGGCTCGTTCGACGTCGATGACGCGCACGCCTACTACGGCGTCCGGCACCGTTTCCCCATTCACAGGGTGCCGAGCCCGGACTACACCCCGGCCGGATACCGGGTACGCGCCGAACGAGTGCGAGTGCTCCTCGTACGCGACGCCCCCGATCTGATCTACGGCCACGACCTGTACGCCCTCACCGCCGCGGTCGGCGTCGCACCGCTGGTGTACGAGACCCATCGGCTGCGGGACGACCCGAACACGCTGCGCATCGAACACGAGCTGCTGCACGCGGGCGTGCTCGCGCGGATCGTGGTGATCACGCACGCGCTCGAACGCGAATACCGGCGTGTGTACGGCGCGGTCGCACCGCTTCCGCTCCTGGTCGCCCCCGAGGGCGCCGACCCGCCCGATACCCGCGCCGGCCTCGAGAGCCCACCGGAACTCCCGGGGCGGGCACACGCTCCACGGATCGGCTACGTCGGACACCTCTACGAGGGGCGCGGCATCGACCTGGTCCTCGACCTCGCACGCCGGCTCCCGGACCTCGACTTCCACCTCGTCGGCGGCACCCCCGAGGACCTCGCGCGCTGGACCGGCCCCGGTCGTCGCGTCGCCAACGCGTACTTCCACGGGCACCGGCCGCCCGCGACCGTCGGCGCCTACTACCCGCTGTTCGACGTGGTCCTGGCCCCCTACCAGAGCGAGGTCTACACCGCCGACGGACACTGCGAGACGGGCCGTTGGGCGTCTCCGATGAAGATGTTCGAGTACATGGCCCACGGGCGGGCCATCGTCGCGTCCGACCTGCCCGTCCTGCGCGAGATTCTTCACGACCGGATCAATTGCCTTCTCCGGCCACCCACCGACGCATCGGCCTGGGCCCTGGCGATCACCGAACTCCTGGCCGACGAACCACTGCGCGGCGCGCTCGGCGGCGAGGCCCGGAGCCGAGTGCACGCGCACCACACGTGGCGCCACCGTGCCGACCGGGTGCTGGCGAACCTCGACCGGTGAGGGTGATCGGGGAGGTTCGCGTTCGGTGTGGTGGGGGGGGACCCCCGATGGGTTGCCACCCCCCAAACCCACCCCCCCCCAAAAAAGGGGGGGGTACGGACCCCCGCGCCGGGCCGGGGGGGCGGGGGGGGCAAAACGGG
>NZ_JBIWJT010000025.1:110441-117296 GCF_044765325.1 Embleya sp. NPDC127516
CCCTGCCCCACCGGGCCCGCCGGGGTGGTGCCTAACCCCCACCGGGGTGGGTGACGGGGTAGTTCGGGTTTGGTTTGGTTGTTGGCTACCCCCTGGGGGTCCCCCCCCACCACACCGACGACGCGCCTTACTCGGGTGCGGATCCGGACCCGGGCGCGGGCTCGTGGGCCGGGTCGGACCAGAGCGAGCGGATGTGGCCGAGGTGTTCGCTCATCGCCGCCCGCACGCCCTCGCCGTCCCCGGCGAGCAACAGGTCGAGGATTTCCTCGTGTTCGCGGGCGGAGGCCACCAGCGCGCCGCGTTCGGCGAGTTGGGTGAGTCCGTACAGGCGCGAGCGCTTGCGCAGGTCGCCGACGACCTCGACCAGGCGCTGGTTGCCGCCGAGTTCGAGGAGGCCGAGGTGGAACTGCCGGTCGGACTCCAGGTAGCCGATCAGGTCGCGTCGCTCGGCGGCGGCCACGATCGCGGCGGCCACCGGGCGCAGCGCCTGCAGCGCGGCGGGGTCGGCGGTCTCGGCCAGGCCCACGACGACCGGGATCTCGATCATCGACCGAATCTCGGTGTACTCGTCGAGGTCGCGACCGGACAGCGCGGTGACCCGGAAGCCCTTGTTGCGGACGACCTCGACCAGACCTTCCTTGACCAGGTCGAGCATCGCTTCGCGCACGGGGGTCGCCGAGACGCGGAACTGGGCGGCCAGGCTCGGCGCCGAGTAGATGACGTCCGGGCGCAGCTCACCGGCGATGAGGGCGGCGCGCAGGGCGTGCGTCACCTGGTCGCGCAGACTGCGGCGCTCCTGCACGAACGGCAGATCCAGGGGCCGCTCCAGCGTGTTCGCCGTGGCGGTGGTCTCGCCGGTCGGCTCGGTCGGCACTTCGGCGTGCGCTCTCATCGGGTGTCCTTCCTCGAGGCCGGGTGCACCTCGAAACCTGTGCAATGTGCAATGTTACAGTCTGTTCGGCATTGTGCCCACCACCTCCCCGTTCCGTCCCCGACGCGCCATGTCCCGGTGCCCCGGCATCGCGGCGCCCGCGTGCTCCCGCGTGCTCACGCAGCGCCCGTCGGATTCGCCGGCAGCAGGCTCACGGTGCGGGTGGCGGTGTAGAAGTCCGCCGCGGCGCGGCCCTGTTCGCGCGGCCCGTGACTGGAGGCCTTCGTTCCGCCGAAGGGCAGGTGGAAGTCGACACCCGTGGTGGGCGCGTTGACCTTGACCAGGCCGGTGTCGATCCGGTCGACCACGGCGAGCGCGGCGTCCAGGTCGCGGGTGTGCACCGACGCGACCAGGCCGTGCGGCACGGCCCGCGCCAGCTCGATGGCCCGATCCAGGTCGCTCGCGCGTTGCAGGACCGCGACGGGGCCGAAGATCTCCTCGTGGAGCGCGGCATGGCCGGTCGGCACCCGCTCCAGGATGGTCGGGGTGGCGAACCATCCCGCGCCGTCGTACGCGCGGCCCGCGGTCAGCACTCGGCCGCCGGCGGCGAGCGCCGAGTCGAGCGCGGCGCGCACCCGGGTGCGTGCCGCCTCGGTCACCACCGGCCCGCATACCGTCGCGGCGTCGGCCGGGTCGCCCACCGGCAGCGCCCGGGTGGCGGCGTCCAGCGCCTCGCGCAGCGGATCGGGATCGCCCACCACGATGATCCGCCGGGTGGCGGTGCACTTCTGACCCGCGTAGCCGAAGGCCGCCGCGATCAACTGCGCGGCGGTGGACCGCACATCGGCGTCCGGCAGGACCAGCGCGGCGTTGCACCCGCCCATCTCGGCCTGTACGGGGAGCCCTCGCGCGGTGGCCGCGCGGACCACGTCCAGGCCCACGGCGGTCGAACCGGTGAACGAGACCACATCGGCGGCCTCGACCACGGCCGCACCGGTGGCGGCCTCGCCCGGCAGCACGGTGAACAGGTCGGCCGGCAACACCGCGTCGAGCAGTTCGGCAAGGCGCAGCGCGCAGCCGAGCGCCTGCGGGGCGGGCTTGAGCAGTACCGCGTTGCCCGTGGCGAGCGCGGGCGCGGCCTTCCAGAGCGGGATCGCCAGCGGGAAGTTCCACGGTGTCACCAGCCCGGCCAGGCCGTACGGTCGACGTCGGGTCAGCAGCAGGCCGGGGCCCGAGGCGGGTTCGTGCACCGAGCCGACCGGGTCGTAGACCTGCTGCGCGTTGTAGCGCAGGATCGCGATGGCGCGGGCGATCTCGCCCCGTGCCTCGCCGATCGGCTTGCCGACCTCGCGCACGATCAGGTCGGCGAAGGTGTCGGCGGTGTCGGCGAGTCGGTCGGCGGCGGCGCCGAGCGCGGCGCAACGGGCCGAGGCCCCGGCCGCCCACCAATCGCGTTGGGCGGCGCGGGCGCGTTCGGCGGCGCTGTGCACGTCGGCGGGGGACACCGCCGGTGCCTCGGCGACGAGTTCGTCGGGGTCGGCCGGGTTGTGGCTGCGCACCGGTGGTGCGGCGGACGTGGTGGTCACGGCGGGAAGCCCTTCGGGAAGGGGTCGGTGGATCGACCGGGCCGCCGGGGGCGGTGATCCGGGCGCGTTTGGTGACGGTGGGCCGGGGCCGGGGCCGGGCCGATCGGACGATCGGTCGGCCGGACGGCCCGGCGGGAGTCGGCGTCGTGTCGGGTGGGTGCGGCGGGGCCGGTTCAGCTCAATCCGGCCGCGACGGCCCGCTCGGTCGCCAGCCGGACGCTTTCCCGCGTCTCGGCGTTCAGTGGCCGGCGGGGCGGACGGCAGGGGCCGCCGGGCTTGCCGACCACGTCCATGGACAGCTTGATCGCCTGGACGAACTCGGTGCGGGTGTCCCAGCGCAGCAGCGGGTGCAGGACGTCGTACAACTCCCGGGCCCGGGGCAGGTCGCCGGCGACGGCGGCGCGGTAGAGCTCGATGCAGGAGTGGGGGAGGACGTTGAGGAATCCGCCGATCCAGCCCTTGGCACCGGCCACGGCCAGCTCCAGGAGCACGTCGTCGGCACCCGCCAACAGGTCCAGGCCGGGGGCCAGTTCGGCGAGGCGGTAGGCGCGGCGGGTGTCGCCGCTGAACTCCTTGACGCCGACGATGTGGCCGTCGGCGTGCAGCTTCGCCAGCAGTTCGGGGGCCAGGTCCACCCGGGTGTCGAACGGGTTGTTGTAGGCGACGACGGGCAGGCCGACCGAGGCCACGTCGGCGTAGTGCGCGTGCACCTCGGCATCGTCGGCGCGGTAGGCGTTCGGCGGCAGCAGCATGACGGCCTCGGCGCCGGCCCGGGCCGCCTGCTCGGTCCAGCGGCACGCCTCGGCCGAGCCGTACGCGGCGACGCCGGGCATCACCCGGTCGCCGCCCACGGCATCGACCGCGACGCGGACCACCTCGGCGCGTTCCTCGGCGGTCAGGACCTGGTACTCGCCCAGGGAACCGTTGGGCACGACGCCGTCGCAACCCGCGTCGACGAGCCCGCGCACGTGGTCGGCGAAGGCGTCGTAGTCGATGCTCAGGTCCGCGCGCAGCGGCAGCGTGGTGGCGACCATCAGGCCGCGCCACGGCCGGCGGATGTGGTCGGTGGGGATCGGGCCGGACACGGGGGCTCCTCGGGTGTCGATGGCGGTGGTGACGGCGACGGGGACGTCGTGGTCGCCGTCGGCGGTGGCGGGCATCGCGGTGGTGGCACACGTTTCCACCGTGGTCACCTCAGTACAATGTCACATTGCTTTACGGTTCCGCCAGACCCGACTTCGATCGCATCGGCAAACGAGGGAAGCGGTAAAACCGCAGGTGAATGGTAAAGGAAATGCAAATACAATGTCGCACCTCAAATGTGACACGTTGCAAACCTTGACCATTGCATCGCCCGTGGGCAGAGTTCCCCACCAACCACCCCACCCCGCCGCCTCCCGAGAGGCCCGCCACCATGACCACGCTCGCGCCCCCCACGGATCCGCCGGCGGATCAGGTTTCGCCCGCCGTCGGCACCGCCCCCACCGGGCTGCGCCCCTCGCAACTCGCCTGGCGTCGCTTCCGGCGCGACCGCACCGGGATCGTCGCCGCCTACGTCGTCGCCGTCTTCGTCGTCGCGGGCCTGGGCGCACCGCTGTTCGCCCGGTGGTACGGGCACGACCCCTACACCACCTACGGCCAGAACCGGCCCGGCCTGCTCAACGAGTTCGGCTTCCCGATCGCACCCAACGGCGGCATGTCCGGCGAGTTCTGGCTCGGCCTCGAACCCGGCCTGGGCCGGGACGTGCTCACCCAACTCCTGTACGGCATCCGCACCTCGCTGCTCATCTCGCTGGCCGTGGTCGCCATCGTCACCGTGCTCGGCGTGCTGGTGGGAGTGACCGCCGGCTACCTCGGCGGACGTACCGACTTCCTCGTGGGCCGACTGATCGACGTCATGCTCAGCTTCCCGGCGACGCTGTTCTTCATCGCGTTCACCCCGGTGGTCACCTCGCTGCTGACCCGCCCGGGCGAGCAGATGTCGCCGCTGCTGCGCGGGGCGGTCATCGTCGCGGTGCTCTCCGCGTTCGGCTGGGCCTCGGTGGCCCGACTGCTGCGCGGTCAGGTGCTCTCGCTGCGCGCTCGCGAATACGTCGAGGCGGCGCGGGTGATCGGCGCCTCGCCCGGCCGCATCGTGCTGCGCGAGCTGCTGCCCAACCTGGTCACACCGATCCTGGTCAGCGCGTCGATGGCGGTGCCCGCGTACGTGACCACCGAGGCCGCCCTGTCCTACCTGGGTGTGGGCATGGTCGAACCCACCCCCGACTGGGGGCGGATGTTGCTCAAGGGCGCCGAGGTCTACCGGACCGACATCACCTACATGTGCGTCCCCGGCATCTCGATGCTCGTCTTCGTCGTCGCCTTCAACCTGCTCGGCGACTCGGTCCGCGACGCACTCGACCCCAAGAGCGACCGCTGAGCCCCCGACGTCGCGTCCGGCGCCGGTCCCTTCGCCACACCGCACTCGCACGGCAACCCTCGGAAGGAACCATGAACCCTCGGCGCAGACCCACTCGCCTCACCCGAACCGCGCTCGCCGCGCTCACCCTTGCCCTCGGCGCGGCCGCCTGTTCCGGCGGCGGCGGCACCCCGGACAACAAGGAGCCCGGGAAGGGCGCCCCCAAAGCCCAGGTCCGCGCCGTGTCGATCGGCGCCGCCGCCGAGTCGAAGGGCCCGGCCAAGGAACTCCCCGGTGCCAAGCCCGGCGGCACCGCCACGGTCCTGGAGCGCGCCGACTTCAACCACCTGGACCCGGCCCGCGTCTACGTCTCGCACGAGCAGACGGCGGAACTGCTGATCTCGCGTCAGCTCACCACGTACAAGCAGGAAGGCGACCACACCACCCTGGTCGGCGACCTGGCCACCGACACCGGGACCAGCCCCGACGGCGGCAAGACCTGGACCTTCACCCTCAAGGACGGGCTCAAGTACGAGGACGGGTCGCCGATCACCGCGCAGGACGTCAAGTACGGCGTCGAGCGCTCGTTCGCCAAGGAGATCACCGGCGGCCCCACCTGGATCCAGGAATGGCTCGTCGGCAACGCCGACTTCCGCTCGGTGTACGACGGCCCCTACGCCGGCCGCGAACTGGACGCGATCAAGACCCCGGACGCGCGCACCATCACCTTCGCGCTCCCGGCCCCGCGCGGCGACTTCCCGTTCGCGGTGGCGATGCACACCAGCACCCCGGTGCCGCGGGCCAAGGACACGAAACTGGAATACGACAAGCGCCCGTTCTCCAGCGGCCCCTACAAGATCTCCACCCGCGAGATCGACAAGTCCATGACGATGGTCCGCAACGAGCACTGGGACCCGAACACCGACGCGGTCCGGCACGCCTACCCCGACCAGTGGAAGTTCGAGTTCGGCGCGTCCAACCAGCAGATCAACGAGCGGCTGATCGCGGCCAACGGTGGTGACCGCACGGCGATGACCTTCCGCGTCGCGGTCGGCCGCGAGGTCGCCCAACAGGTGCTCACCACACCGGACTTGAAGGCTCGCACGGCGGACGCGGCCACCCCGTACACCGAGTACTTCGAGATCAACAACCGGCGCCAGACCAATCCGAAGATACGCCAGGCGCTGATCGCGGCGTTCCCCAAGGAACAGGTGCGGCAGATCCTGGGCGGCCCCGCGTACGGCGAGTTCGCCACCACGCTGATGGGTGCGACGGTGCTCGGTTTCGAACCCTTCGACCTGGCCGGTGTGCCGAACACCGGTGACCCGGCCAAGGCCAAGCAGTTGCTCGCCGAGTCCGGCACCCCCAACCCCAGCATCACCTACGCGTACAACCAGACCCCGCTGTGGGAGCAGGTCTCGGTGACCATCGTCCAGGCCCTGCAACAGGCCGGCTTCAAGGTGGTTCCGCAGCCGATCAACGACAAGAGCTACTACACCGAGATCGGCCGCATGGACAACAAGTACGACCTGTACTGGTCCGGCTGGGGTGCCGACTGGCCCAGCGCCGCCACCGTGCTCCCGGCCAAGTTCGACGGCCGCAAGATCATCGACGACGGCTCCGTCTACAGCCTCTACAACAACCCGGCGATGAGCACCGAGATGGACCGCATCACCGCGATGTCGGACGTCGTGGCGGCCGGCAAGGAATGGTCGAACCTGGAGAAGAAGATCATGGCCGAGGCCCCGGTGGTGCCGTTCGTGTACCGGCGCCAACTGACCCTGTACGGCCCCGGTCTGGGCGGCGTACGAGTCGGCTTCATCGGCTCGACCTATCCGATCGACGTCTGGGTCAAGTAGCCCCTGGGCGGGGCGGCTTCGGCTCCGACCGGCGGCGGGGGGGGGGGGGGGGGGCCCCGGGCCCCCCCCCCCCCCCGGGCCCCCCCCCCCCCCCCCCGGCCCCCCCCCCGGGGGGGGCCCCGGGAGCGGACGAGGTGGCGG
>NZ_JBIWJT010000025.1:117306-139937 GCF_044765325.1 Embleya sp. NPDC127516
CGGCTTTCTGGGCCCACAACTCCCGCTCCCGCTTGGGTAACTTCCGCGGGGGGGGGGGGGGGCCCCGGCCCCCCCGGGGGGGGGGGGGGGCCCGGCCCCCCCCGCCCCCCCCCCCGCCGCCGGGCCGCCCGGCCGCTCCCCGGTCCGACCTCCAGTGAGGGCCCCATGTTCCGATTCCTGGTGCAGCGACTGCTCGGCGCGGCGCTGATCCTCTTCGTCGTCTTCACCGTCACCTTCTTCCTGTTCTTCGCGATGCCGGACGACCCGGCCCGGCTGTCCTGCGGCAAGACCTGCACGCCCGAGACGCTCACCCTGATCCGACGCGACCTGGGCCTGGACGAGTCGGTACCGATGCAGTACTGGCACTACATCGTCGGCGTCTTCGCCGGCCGCGACTTCGGCTCCTCGCACTGCTCCGCACCGTGCCTGGGCTACTCGTTCGTCAACCACGAGCCCGTGCTCGACACCCTGCTCGACCGCTTCCCCGCCACCCTGTCGCTGGCCCTGGGCGCCTCGGTGATCTTCCTCGGCGTCGGCATCATGATCGGCATGCTCGCGGCGCTGCGCCGCGGTACCTGGCTGGACAAGGCCACGATGGCGTTCTCGCTGATCGGCGCCTCGGTGACCATCCAGTTCCTCGGGGTGATCGCCCGCTACGTCCTGGTCGACCAACTGCGCTGGCTGCCCAAACCCGAGTACATCCCGCTCCTCGACGACCCCGGCGGATGGACGGGCGGGCTGCTGTTGCCCTGGCTGACGCTGGCCTGCGTACAGGCCGCGGTGTACGCACGACTGACCCGGGCGTCGATGATCGACGCACTCGGCGAGGACCACGTACGCACCGTGCGGGCGAAGGGATTGACCTCCCGTCAGGTCTACGCCAAACACGCGTGGCGGGGCGCGATCACCCCGGTGGTGACCGTCTACGGCATCGAACTCGGCGTCCTGCTCGGCGGCGCGGTGGTCACCGAGACCACCTTCAACATCCCCGGCATCGGCAAACTCGCGGTGAACGCGGTCGCCAACTCCGATCTGCCGATGATCACCGGCGTGGTGCTGATCGCCGCCACCGCGATGGTGCTCGCCAATGTCGCGGTGGACGCCGTGTACGCCGTCATCGACCCCCGGGTGCGTGTGTGATGACCCCTCCCCTCCTCGCGGTCCGTGATCTGCGGGTGCGCTTCGCCACCGAGGGCGGCGTGGTCAAGGCCGTCGACGGCGTCTCCTTCGACGTCGAACGCGGCCGCACACTCGGCATCGTCGGCGAGTCCGGTTCCGGCAAGAGCGTCACCAACCTCACCCTGCTCGGTCTGCACAACCCCGCGCGCACCACCATCGAGGGCAGCGCGATCCTGGACGGGACGGAGCTGGTCGGCGCCCCCGAACGCGTCCTGCGGGACCTGCGCGGGCAACGCGTGTCGATGGTGTTCCAGGACCCGCTCACCGCCCTGTCGCCGTACTTCACGGTCGGCGCGCAGATCGTCGAGACCTACCGCCGGCACACCGGCGCCGGCCGACGCGAGGCCACGGCCCGCGCCGTCGACATGCTCGACCGGGTCGGCATTCCGCAACCCGCCCGCCGGGCCCGGGAGTTCCCGCACCAGTTCTCCGGCGGCATGCGCCAACGCGCGATGATCGCGATGGCGCTGGTGTGCGAACCCGACCTGCTGATCGCCGACGAACCCACCACCGCGCTCGACGTCACCGTGCAGGCCCAGATCCTGGACCTGCTCGCGGAGTTGCAGGAGCAGTTGGGCACCGCGATCATCCTGGTCACCCACGACCTCGGGGTGATCGCCGACGTCGCCGACGACGTGCTGGTGATGTACGCGGGCCGCGCGGTCGAGTTCGGCGCGGTCGGCGAGGTCCTGGACACGCCCCGGCATCCGTATACCCGAGGTCTGCTCGCCTCGGTCCCGCGTTTGTCCGACGCCCTGGACCGGCCGCTGCGACCGGTGCCGGGCTCGCCGCCCAGCCTGCTCGCGCCGCCGCCCGGCTGCGCCTTCCATCCGCGCTGCGCGCAGGTGATCGACAGCCCCGAGACACCGTGCCGCACGGTGCTCCCCCTGTTGGAGCGCGTGCACGCGGGACCCGGCGGCAGCGAGCACGCCGCCGCCTGCCATCTGGACGGGGCGCCGGGCACCGCCGCGCCGACGGACCTGCGAGGAGCCACCCCATGAAGACCGAGTCACTCGACGCGCCCGAGGCGCCGCTGCTCCGGGTGAGCGGACTGACCAAGCACTTCCCCACGGGCCGAAGCCTGCTGCGCCGTCGCACCGGGGCCGTGCGCGCGGTCGACGGCGTCGACCTGACCGTCGGCGCCGGGCAGAGCATCGGCCTGGTCGGCGAGTCCGGGTGCGGCAAGTCCACGACCGGGCGCCTGATCACCCGACTGCTGGAGCCGAGCGCGGGCACCATCGCCTACCGGGGCCGCGACATCACACACGCCTCGCGCCGCGAACTGGCGCCCATCCGCGCGCAGATCCAGATGATCTTCCAGGATCCGTACTCGTCCCTGAACCCGCGCCACACCATCGGCACCATCCTGCGCGCCCCGCTGGACGTCAACGACATCGATCCACCCGGCGGACGCGAGCGCCGGATCGGGGAACTCCTGGAGACGGTCGGCCTCAACCCCGAACACCGCAACCGTTTCCCGCACGAGTTCTCCGGCGGGCAGCGGCAACGCATCGGCATCGCCCGGGCGCTTGCCGCCGGGCCCAGCCTGATCGTGGCCGACGAACCGGTGTCCGCACTGGACGTGTCCATCCAGGCACAGGTGATCAACCTGCTCGGGGATCTGCGGCGCGATCTGGGCATCGCGTTCGTGTTCATCGCGCACGACCTGGCCGTGGTCCGGCACTTCTGCGATCGGGTGATGGTGATGTACCTCGGGCGCGTCGTGGAGAGCGCCGACCGCGACTCGCTGTACGAACGGGCCCACCACCCGTACACCCACGCGCTGTTGTCCGCCGTGCCCGGCGCGACCGGCCCGGACGGCACCCGGCTCGAGCGCATCCGGCTGAGCGGGGACGTACCCAGCCCGATCGACCCGCCCTCGGGTTGCCGGTTCCGCACCCGCTGCCACAAGGCGCAGGACGTGTGCGCGACGACCGAACCGCCGCTGATCACGCTGGAGGGTCGACCCGGACACGAGGTGGCCTGCCACTTCCCGGAGCCGGTCAAGACGCAGCCCGTGCGGACGACCGGGCCCGTGCGGCGCCGGTCCGTGGATCGTGGGACCGTCGCAACCCTGGCGCCGGCGACAGCCGGGCAGTCGCCACCCACCGGAAAGGCCGCGCACCCGTGACCCGAAGAGCCCCCGCCGACTTACCCCGCACCCTGCCGCTCCCGCGCCGATAACGACTCGGAGCAACACCGGGTCCATCCAAGCCTGCCGCCGCGGAGGGAGGCCGCGCCGCGTGACCGGAAGGCTCGGCCGGGGGCCTACGGCCGTGGCTCCATGGGGCCGGGGACGCGGGCCTCCACCGAGACGTCGGGCACGTTCCGCGCTTCGCGCACGGTGGCGGCGGAGCCGTGGACGGCACCCGTGAGGGTGGTGAAGTCCTTGGCCAGACCGGGCAGGGTCAGGAGCCGGCGGGGGGTGTGCCGCAACAGGCCCGCCAGCACCTTGTAGCGCAGGCTCGGCACGCAGACGACCGGCGGGCGGCGTCGGTGAATGGCCCGCACCGCCCGCTCCGCGACGTACGGCGACGCGAGCGTGAGCGAAGGAGGCGGCGCGGCGATGCCGGCACCGAGGTGGAACCGGGAGGCGGTGTAGCCGAGTACGAGCGCGGTCAACGCCACCGGTGACGTGCGCACGCGCCGGGAGTAGGCGAACGACTCGGTCATCACCAGTTCGTACGCCTTCGTCGCGCCGTACGCCGTGCCCTGCCAGACCGGGGCGAGAGCGGACACCGAGGACACCGTCAGGATGCGGCCGTTGCCCCGCCGGAGCATCTCCGGCAGCGCGGCGTGGACGAGCCGCGACGGGGCGACCACGTTGAGGTCGAGCAGGCGCCGCTCGTCCGCCCAGGCCGTACGTTCGAACGAAGTGCCCAGACCCGCACCGGCGTTGTTGACCAGGATGTCGACGTCACGCGCCGCGGCGGCCACCCGTTCGAGGTCGTCCTCGACGGTCAGGTCGGCGGGCAGCGCGCGCACCGACACGTCGTGCTCCTTCTCCAACTCGACCGCGAGAGCGTCCAGCGATTCGGCGCCGCGGGCGACCAGCACCAGATCGTGGCCGCGGGCGGCGAGAGCGCGCGCGAGGTCGGCACCGATGCCGTGACTGGCGCCGGTGACCAGGGCCGTGGACATCGCTGCCCTACTTTCTCTCCGAGGGTTTTCGTTCCGAGGTGTCCGGGATCGTTAACCGAACGGGCCCCGGAAAGGTCACGCGCCGCCGCCGCGGCCCCGGTCCGGGCACGTGCGGCTGCGTACTTGCGGGTGAACATCAACGCGTCGTCCGGCCCTGTTCCCAGTGCATCACCCCAGGTGGAGGGCGGTTCCGGGGCCATGGGAGACGCGTGGCGGGAATTTTGCCCGAGCCTTCGCCACCGATACACAAGGTGCTCGATCGCATACCCGATCGGTGCCGTACGAGCACGCGCCGCCGGGTGTGCGCGGTCCCACCGAGCAGGAAGGCATTCCCCGTGTACGCGATGCTGTGTGAGTTGCTGGTCGAGGAGTTCGGCATCGACGCCGGGGATGTCGTTCCGGAAGCGACCTTCAGCGCGCTGGAGTTGGACTCGTTGTCGATGGCGGAGCTGGCCGTCATCATCGCGGACCAGACGGGCAAGGACTTCAGCAGGCTCGGCGAATTGGGCAAGGACACCACGCTGGCCCAGGCCGTCGCCGCGTTCGAGGCCGCCCCACAGGCCGAACCGTTCGTCCGGACCGCCCCGCCCTCCGCCACCGCACCCGCCGCCACCGAACCCACCTCCGAGGCGCCCGCCGCCACCGCGCCCGCCGCCGAGTCGGCCTCGCCCCCCGTCCCGGCCCCGGCACAGCCTCCGGCCCCTGTCGCGTCCCCGGCGAGCTGAGATGACCTCCTCCGAGGTTGCGGTCACCGGCCTGGGCCTGGTGACCGCCGGCGGGATCGGAGTCGAAGCCACCTGGCGGACCCTGTGCGCGGGGCTGTCCACCGCTCGCCGCGACCCGGGGCTGGCCGGTCTGCCCGTGGACATCTCCTGCAGGGTGCCCGGCTTCGCCCCGGACGCCATCCTCGGCCGGAGACTGTCCCGGCGGATGGACCGCAGCGCGCAGATGACCGTCGTCGCCGCCCGCGAGGCCCTGGCCGACGCCGCGCTGGATCCCGGGACTTGGGACCCCACCCGCGTCGGCGTCGTCATCGGCGCGGGCGGACCGTCCATGGAATCCCTGCTGACCTGCATGGAGAGGCTGCTCACGGACCGGGTCACCGCCATCTCCCCGGCCGGTCTGCCCCGCTCGCTGCCCAACACCGCGGCCACCGAGGTCGGCCTCGACCTCGGCGCCCAGGGCACCAACTTCGCGCCCGCCGCCGGCTGCGCCTCCGGCGCGACGGCACTGGGCGTCGCCCGCGACCTGCTACGCGCGGGCACCCTGGACATCGTCTTCGCCGGCGGTGTCGACATCATGTGCAACCCACTCACCGCGGCCGGCTTCGCCCAGTTGGGCGCCCTGTCCACGCACCCCGGCGACCCGGCGCACGCCTGCCGGCCGTTCGACGCCGAACGGGACGGATTCGTCCTGGGCGAGGGCGTGGGCGTCGTGGTGCTGGAGCGCCCGGAGCACGCACGCGCCCGCCGCGCCCGGGTGCGATCCCTGCTGTCCGGCTACGGCGCCGCGAACGACGCCCACCACCTCACCGCGCCGCACCCCGACGGCCGCGGCGCGCGACTGGCCACCCTCGCGGCCCTGGCCGACGCCGGTTGGAATCCGGCCGACGTCGACCACGTCAACACGCACGGCACCGGCACACGGCTCAACGACGCCGCCGAGGCGCGTTTCCTTGCGGCCACCTTCGACCGCTGCCCACCGATCACCGCCGTCAAGAGCGTGCTGGGCCACACCGGCGGCGCGGGTGGCGCAATCGAGGCGATCGTGACCGTCCTGACCCTCGAACACGGGAGCATTCCACCCACCGCCAACCACCACCGCACCGATCCGGACCTGGATCCGGACCTGGACGTGGTCGCCAAGACCCCGCGCCGCCCCGCCCGCTTGAACACCGCGATCTCCACGTCGGTCGCGTTCGGCGGGCAGAACGCCGTCCTCGCCTTCCGCACAGCAACGTCAGGAGCTCCTTCATGACCACCGTAACCCGGGCGGAATCGACATCGGCGCCATCCGCCGCCCCGGCCCCGGGTCGACGGCTCGACGAGTTGGACTGGTGGCGTTCGTGCACGGTCCGGGTCATCGACCCGGCTCCCGAACTGTCCGACGTGACACGCTCGTTCCTGCACGACCTGGCGGCGGCGTTCGATCGCGGCGGGCACCGGGTGATCCCGCCGGGCGAGAACGAGACCAGGTTCGACGTGGTCCTGGTGGGCGTGTCCGTACCCGACGGCCCCGAGCCGCTGGCCGACCGGATCGTGGAGGAACAGACCCCGCTGATGCTCAAGCTCCGCAAGGAGCAGGGCCGGCAGGGCACGGTCGGGCGGCTGGTGGCGGTGGCGGAAGTGCCCGAGCGGCTGAGCGAGATGTCGCACCCCGAGGTGGTGCGCGCCGCGCGGATCCTGATGGCCAGGGTGGGTGTGTTCACCGTCGTGTTCATCACGCCCGGCACGGTGCCCGGTGAGGTTGCCGAGGCGACGCTGTGCACGATGGAGGGCGGACACCCCACCGAGACCGAGAAGGTCGCCCAGGGCATCTGCGACCGGCTGGTCTCCGCGGCCTGCGCGCACGAGGTGGCCGGCCGGCACGACGTGGTGCCCGACGCCATCACCGCCGACGCGTGGGCCGCGGCCCACGCGCCGCGGAGCCTGGCCGTGGCCGGGACGCGGATGGGGGACCTCGGGCTGTTGCCGGCCCCACACGCGATGCGCGACTTCGTGTCGCCCCGGTTGAGCCGCACCTACGCGATGTACCTCAATCTGCAGGGATTCAGCGAGGGCATGCTCTTCGCGTTCGATCCCGACCTGAACGCGCTCGTGGTCACCGCGTCCGGACGCTGGGGTGTGGACAAGCGGGACCTCTCCGACACCGACCTCGTGGCCGTCGACTACCGGCTGAACCGGGGCCGGTTGCGGGTTCTGGCCCCCGAGGGTGCGCGGCCGATGGCGCCGTCGGTGGAGGCGTGGGAGGTGTGCGCGCTGTTCGAGGCGGCGCCCACCGTACGGGTCGGCAGGAACGCGGCGGGGCATTGGCAGTGGGACCCCGACGGTACCCACGAGGTACCGGCCATCCGGGCGGGCCTGCACGCGCACGTCGGTGTCTCGTACGCCGACCCGGCCCTGATCGAGACCATCCCGCCTGACCGGGAGCACTATCCGTACGGCTTCGGCTGCGGGACGGACCTGATGATCGACGTCGCCCGCTCCACGCTGGCCGCCTCGCGGGCCCTGCACGACCCCGCGGACACCCGCCACTACGTGCGCTGGCCGATGCTCTACCACGGCGAGATGGCCCTGGAACTGTGGGGACCCGAGCAGCCCGACGAGCCGCTGCGCGGCCTCTTGGACCTCTTCGACCCGAACGGCCTGGGGGCTGTGCGCTTCCACCCGGACCACATCGACCAGCCCTGCTGACCATCCGGCGGCGGTGACGCGGACGGTGTGGTGACTGCCGCCCACGGAACCCCGGCGAACGGGGCGGGTGTTCCGCCGGTGCGGGCAGGACGGGCGCGATTCCCGTCCTGTCCGCGGCGTGCCGACTCCCGGAATCGGCCGCGACGGTCGCTCGGGCGACCGGCGCGTTGGTGCGACGCTTGCGCGCGAACAGCGGCGATAGACGGAATCTGCCCCGCGGGTGTCGGCCCATGGGCACATCGAGGCGGCGAATCCCCGGGCGTTTCGGGGCGGGGTCGATTCCGACCTCGCCCGGGGGTGTCGCCGTGGTCAGGGTCGCGGTGAACCGTTCGAGGTCGTCGGAACCGAGCGCTTCGAGCAGCCGCGTCTACCTCGGCGCGCGTCGCAGGCGCGGCCGGGGCTATGTCGGGTCGCCGTGCGGCGCCTGATCCCGCGCCGGGAGCAGGGCGATACCCGACCTGAAGCGCATGGCGCCCGGTAGGTCCAGATTGCAGTGGCGACTGGCGACGACTCTTTCCTGCATCGCCAACGTGCCGGTGGTCGTGCAGGTGCCACAGCGCAGCGACGTCAGGTGGGCTTGGCGGACGACCGCCAGCATCCCCTCGACGTCGAAGGCGACAGTGAGGCCGATCTCCAGGGTGCCGACCCGGACACCGTCGACCCTCAGGTCGACGCAGGGGCGATGGGTGGACGTGACCTGGTGGGTTGCCAGAGCGACGACCTCCTCGGTGTCCGGGGCGGCACGGGTGCGTCGCGCGGCCTCGACCATCGCGCCGTGCTTGGCCCATCCGGCGGCCACGAGATCGAGGAGATCCAGGCTCAGGAAGCCGTTGACCACCGAGGCGACCTCACGCTCGACGGTCCGGCTCGCGTTGTCCGTGAGACCTTGGGCTCCGCGCTCGAGGATCGTGGCGACCTCGTGTTCGCGAGCCGCGTCGACGAGCGTTTCCGTGGCGGCTTCGACGTCGTCGCCGAACAACAGTTCGCGCACGGACGTGGGATGCGGCACGGCGTCGGTCATGGGTCCACCTCCTTGATGGTCTGTTCACCGGGGTCCGAACGAGGTTCGAGCCGTACCGTCCGGCTCGCTCCGCGCGTGTCCCTGACGTCCTGCACCCCATCCGACGCGAAACCCGGTCGCAGCACCGCACGGACGTGTCGACGGGTCCATCGCGGTCCCCGCCGTTGGTGGGAGAAGCCCAAGTAGCCCGCGAGCGCGGCCACCAGGAGACCGCCGATCACCACCGCCCCGATCACCCAGCCCGAGCCCGAGCTCGAGCCGGCTCCGGTGCCGGGCACCGCAGACGACGACGGAGAGCGGGTTGCGGTCGGCTGCCGAGAAGAACCCGGTCCGGTGCCCGTGGTGACTTCGAAGGAGGCGGAGGCGTCCGCTTCCGCACATCGCGCCGAAACCTGGTGGCTCCCCTTCGACGCGCCCTTGGGGACCACGAACCGGACGCTGAAACTGCCCCCGTTCGGGGTAACCGGCGCATCGAGGGAGGCGACGCCGGCACCGTCCCAACGAATGTCGATCCGGGATCCGGGACGGCACGCGGAGAAGGCCGAACCGGAGATCGCCACCGTCATGCCGGCACCGCCCCTCACGGGGGCCAGGACCAGAGCGGGGCGGGATCGAGGATCAGGCGCAGGCGTCGTCCCCGGGGAGGGAGGCCGCTTGCTCTGGGAGGGTGGTGGAGCCGTCGTTCCCCGAGGGCGAGGGGGCGGGGTCGGAACCACGGGGGAGGGACCGTCCGGTGGATAGGTGACCGGTGGCGGTTTCGGTGGTGGGGGAGGCTCCGGTGCCAGAGGTGGAGGTGGAGGTGGCGGTGGCGGTGGTGGCGGTGGCGGAGGTGGCGGAGGCGGCGGTGGCGGAGGCGGCGGGGGTGGCGGGGGTGGCGGTGCAACCTGGGTGTGCGCGATGCCCATCGGCGCCATGACGCCGGCTCCGACGCAGAGCAGCGCACCCAGCAAACCCGAGACCGCGATCAGTCGCCGGCTCCGCCCGGGCGCCGGGCGCCGGGTGGGACCCTCGGACTCTTCCACCGCTGATCCTTCCGCGTATCCCCGACCGGAGAGCAGGCTCGCGACTCGATCGGAGCCGTGGCGAAGCGCGTTCCGGCGCGCACGACGCACCGGAACGACTCCCGTTCAGGCAAACATGGGACCGCGGGCATCGCATCCGGATGGCCCGGCGACACACCGGACGTGGACCGCGCAAAAGAGTGGACCATCGGTCATGCCGCTTGGCGGCACCCGACAGGTTCGGCCGGATCGCGGTGGCGCGAGAACCGGGCCTGGGCTGTCCGTCGTGACCGGGTACGGCCGCGGGGTGATGTCCGGGGCGTCCTCGACGGCCGCCCGGCCGCTCGGCCCCTGATCCGGGGCCGAGCGCGCTCCATCCCCTTGGATCAGCGGTGGATGAACGAAGGCGGGCGCTTTTCGGTGAAGGCCGCCATGCCCTCCTTCTGGTCGGCGGTGGCGAACGTGGCGTGGAAGAGGCGGCGTTCGAAGCGCACACCCTCGGCCAGAGTGGTCTCGAAGGCGCGGTTGACACTCTCCTTGGCCATCATCGCGATCGGCGCGGACATGCCCGCGATGATCTCGGCGGTGGCCAGGGCCTCGGTGAGCAGGTCGGCGGCTGGCACGACCCGCGAGACCAGGCCGGCGCGTTCGGCCTCCTCGGCGTTCATGGTGCGGCCCGTCAGACACAGGTCCATGGCCTTGGCCTTGCCGACCGCCCGGGTCAGGCGTTGCGAGCCGCCGATGCCGGGGATGACGCCGAGCTTGATCTCCGGCTGGCCGAACACGGCGGTGTCGGCGGCGAGGAGGATGTCGCACAGCATGGCGAGTTCGCATCCGCCGCCGAGCGCGTAGCCGGAAACCGCGGCGATGGTGGGCTTGCGGACCTCGCCGAGTCGGTCCCACGCGGAGAACCAGTCGGCGAGGTAGACGTCCATGTAGTCGTTGGGCTGCATCTCCTTGATGTCGGCGCCGGCGGCGAACGCCTTGGCGGACCCGGTGATCACCAGACAGCCGATGTCGGGATCGCGGTCGAGCGTGGTCGCGGCGTCGACGACCTCGGCCATCACCTGGAGGTTCAGGGCGTTCAGGGCCTTCGGGCGGTTGAGGGTGATCACCGCGGTGCGGTCGTGCCGCTCCAGCAGGATGGTCTCGTAGTCGCTCATGTGGTGCGGTTTCCTTCGTTCGCGCCGGTGTCGGCGTGGTCTCTGATGGAGTGGATGACGGCGGAGAAGTCGCGCTCGGCGCCGCCGTTCTCGGCGAACGCCGTGTACACCTCGGCCGCGTGCAGCCCGAGCTCGGCGGACACCCCGCCGGCCCGGATCGCGTTCGCCGCCAGCCGCAGATCCTTGGCCATCAGGGCCGCGGCGAACCCGGGCCGGTAATCGTGGTCGGCCGGGCTGCCCGGAACCGGCCCGGGCACCGGGCAGTTCGTGGTCAGCGCCCAGCACTGACCGGACGCCGCGGAGGCCACGTCGAACAACGCCTGGTGGGAGAGCCCGAGTTGCTCGCCAAGCACGAACGCCTCGCTGACCGCGATCATCGTGACGCCCAGGATCAGGTTGTTGCAGATCTTCGCCGCCTGCCCGGCGCCGGGAGGGCCGCAGTGCACGACGCGGCGGCCCATCGCGGTCAACACCGGCTCGACCGCGGCG
Source organism: Embleya sp. NPDC127516 (assembly GCF_044765325.1). Classification (NCBI taxonomy): domain Bacteria; kingdom Bacillati; phylum Actinomycetota; class Actinomycetes; order Kitasatosporales; family Streptomycetaceae; genus Embleya; species Embleya sp. NPDC127516. Next base: position 128,714 of record NZ_JBIWJT010000025.1, read on the forward strand.
AAGTCCTCGTCGGCGGCGCCGACCATGAAGGTGAGCGTTCCGGCGACCGCGCCGACCACCCCACCGGACACCGGCGCGTCCAGCGACCGGCGTCCGGAGGCGCCCACCGCCTCGTGCGCGGCGTGTGCGTCCGCGACGTCGATGGTGGAGCAGTCGACGAACACCGCACCGGCGGGCGCCGCCGCCAACAAGCCGGCGGAACCCCGGTAGCAGGCCAACACGTGCGGCCCGCTCGGCAACATCGTGATCACCACATCCGCGTCCGCGACGGCCTCGGCGGGGGAGGCCGCGATGCGCACACCGCTCTCCCGCGCGCGCTCCAGCGCCTCCGGGACCAGGTCGTACCCGGTGACCCGGTGTCCGGCGGCGACCAGGTTGGCGGCCATGGGGCCGCCCATGTTGCCCAATCCCACGAATGCGATCGCGGTGCTCATCGGCAGGCCTCCTCGGTCGAGGGCGAGATCGCCAGGCCCAACTCGCGTGCGCCCAGCGGTTCGAAGAATGCGGCGACCTGCTCGGGCCGTACGGCTTCGAGCGTGTCGGGGGACCAGCGCGGCGCGCGATCCTTGTCGATCACCTGGGCACGGATGCCCTCGGCCAGGTCGGGCGTGCCCAGCGCCACCGTCGAGACCCGGTACTCCTGATCCAACACGGCCTCCAGGGAAGCGAGTTCGCGAGCCCGCCGGAGGCTCGCCAGGGTGACCTTGAGCGCGGTGGGCGACTTGGCCCGGATGTGCTCGGCGGCCTGCTTCGCGGCCTGCTCCCCATCGGCCTCGAGGCGTTCGAGGATCTCCTCGACGCTGTCGCTCGCATAGCACGCGTCGATCCACCCACGCCGCTCGACGAGTTCACCGCCCGGCGCCGGCTCGGCGAACCGCGCCACGACCTCGCCGCTGTCGCGGCCGGCCAGCGCCTCCAGGGCCGCGTCGAGCCGGTGCGAGGGGATGAAGTGGTCGGCGAGCCCGCAGGCGATCGCGTCGCCGGGGCCGATCGCCGAACCGGTGAGCGCCAGATGGGTGCCGCACTCGCCCGGCGCGCGGGCGAGCAGGTGGGTGCCGCCGACGTCGGGGACGAACCCGATGCCGGTCTCGGGCATGGCGATCGTCGAGCGTTCGGTGACGATCCGCAGGCCGCCGTGCGCGGACACACCGACACCGCCACCCATCACGATGCCGTCCATGACCGCGACATAGGTCTTGGGATAGCGGGCGATGTGGGCGTTGAGCCGGTACTCGTCGCGCCAGAAGTCCAGACTGCCGGTGCCGCCGCCGACGGCGTCGGCGTGGATGGCCCGGATGTCGCCACCCGCGCACAGCCCACGCTCGCCCGCGCCGGTGATCACCACCAGTCGCACGTCCTCGTCGTGCTCCCACGCGGTGAGCGCGGCGTCGATCCCGCGAACCATGGCGTGGGTGAGGGCGTTGAGCGCCCGGGGCCGGTTGAGCACGATCCGGCCCAGGCCCGCCTGACGGCGGGTCAGTACCGTCTCCTGCTCCGTCGTGGAGGTCATCGGGTCGCTCCGATCAGTCCGCGCGCGACGATCACGCGCATGATCTCGTTGGTTCCTTCGAGGATGCGGTGCACCCGCAGGTCGCGGACGATCTTCTCGATGCCGTAGTCCGCGAGGTAGCCGTAGCCGCCGTGCAGTTGCAGCGCGCGGTCGGCCACCGAGAAGGCGGTGTCGGTGGCGAACCGCTTGGCCATCGCGCACAGTTGCGGCGCGGCAGGATCGCCCTGGTCCAGGCAGGACGCCGCGTGCCGGACCAGCGTGCGCGCGGCCTCCAACTCGGTTGCCATGTCAGCGAGTTCGAAACGCAACGCCTGGGCGTCGATCAGCTTGGCGCCGAATGCCTCCCGATCGGTGAGGTGAGCCACGGCGGCGTCGAGGGCCGCCCCCGCGCCGCCCAGCGAGCAGGCGGCGATACCGATCCGGCCGCCGTTGAGGCCGCCCATCGCCATCCGGAAGCCGTCGCCCTCGGCGCCCAGCCGGTGGGAGACCGGCACACGCACGCCGTCCAGGACCACCTGGCGGGTGGGCTGGGCGTTCCAGCCCATCTTCAGCTCGTTCGCGCCGAAGGACAGCCCGGGTGAGTCGGCTTCCACGACGAACGCGGAGATCCCGTCGGCGCCGTCCCCGCCGGTCCGCGCCATCACCGCGTACACCGCCGAGGACCCGGCGCCGGAGATGAACTGTTTCACCCCGTGCAGGACATAGTGGTCCCCGTCGCGCACCGCGCGCGTGCGCAGTGCGGCGGCGTCGGACCCCGCGCCCGGTTCGGTCAGGCAGTAGCTGGCCAGACCGCGCATCGCGCACAGGTCCGGGAGCCACCTGTGGCGCTGCTCGGCGTTGCCGTGGCGGTCGATCATCCAGGCGACCATGTTGTGGATGGAGTAGTAGGCGGCGATGCTCGGGCAACCGCCGGCCAACGCCTCGTAGATCAGTGCGGCGTCCAGTCGGCTCAGACCCGAACCGCCCACGTCCTCACGGACGTTGATGCCGCCGAGACCGAGGTCGGCGCCCTTGCGCAGGACATCGACGGGGAAGTGCTTGGTGCGGTCCCACTCGATCGCGTGCGGGGCGAGGTGCTCGCGGGCGAAGTCCCGCGTCGTCTCGACGATCGCGAGCTGATCCTCGGTGAGGGTGCTCATCGGGTCAGCCCATCGTGGGGATGGTGAAACTCGCGGCCTCGCGTGCACCGGAGAACCAACGCGAGGTGATCGTCTTGGTCCGGGTGTAGAAGCGGATCGAGTCGGGTCCGTGCTGGTTGAGGTCGCCGAATCCGGACCGCTTCCACCCGCCGAACGTGTGGTAGGCCACCGGTACCGGGATCGGCACATTGACGCCGACCATGCCGGTGTTCACTCGGCGACCGAAGTCGCGGGCGGTGTCGCCGTCGCGGGTGAAGATCGCCACGCCGTTGCCGTACTCGTGCTCGCTCGCCAGTCGCAGCGCGTCCTCGTAGTCGGCCGCGCGCAGCACCGACAGGACCGGACCGAAGATCTCCTCGCGGTACACCCGCATCGAGGGCGTGACGTGATCGAACAGCGACGCGCCGACGAAGTAGCCGTCCTCGTGGCCGGGGACGCGCACGTCACGGCCGTCGACGAGCAGCTTCGCGCCCTCGCGCACGCCGATGTCCAGGTAGTCGTGCACCCGAGCGAGCGCGTCCCGACCCACCAACGGGCCGAAGTCGGCGTCGCGATCGTGGGAGGGGCCCACCCGCAGCGTGGCGATGCGCTCGACGAGCTTGGCCACCAGCGCGTCCGCGGTCTCCGCGCCGACCGGAACCGCGACGGAGATCGCCATGCAGCGCTCGCCCGCGGAGCCGTATCCGGCGCCGATCAGGGCCTCGACGACCTGGTCGAGGTCCGCGTCCGGCATCACGATCAGATGATTCTTGGCGCCGCCGAAGCACTGGGCGCGCTTGCCGCGCGCGGTGGCCGAGGTGTACACGTACTCGGCGATCGCGGTCGAGCCGACAAAGCCCAGCGCCTGGACGCGCGGGTCCTCCAGCAGTGTGTCGACGGACTCCTTGCCGCCGTTGACCACGTTCAGCACACCCGGCGGCAGTCCCGCCTCGAGGAAGAGCTCGGCCAGGCGCAGCGGTACCGAGGGGTCGCGTTCGGACGGCTTGAGGACGAACGCGTTGCCGCACGCGATGGCCGGGGCGATCTTCCACAGCGGGATCATCGCCGGGAAGTTGAACGGGGTGATGCCGGCGACCACACCGACCGGCTGGCGCAGCGAGTGCACGTCGATGCCGGTACCCGCGTTGTCGGTGAACTCGCCCTTGAGCAGGTGCGGGATGCCGACGGCGAACTCCACAACCTCCAGGCCGCGTTGCAGGTCACCGTGGGCGTCGGCGATGGTCTTGCCGTGCTCGGCCGACAACAGCTCGGCGAGCGAATCGCGTTCGGGCTCGACCAGTTGCAGGAATCGGGAGAGCACCCGGGCGCGCTTTTGCGGGTTCCAGGCGGCCCACGCCGGTTGTGCCTGCTCGGCGTCGGCGATCGCCGCCAGCGTGTCGGCGCGGTCGGCCAGCGGGACGCGCGCCTGCACGCGTCCGGTGTTGGGGTCGTACACGTCGCCGAACGCGCCGGACGCGCCTTGGACGTGCTTGCCGCCGATGAAGTGGGAAAGCTCGCGGACCATGAACGACCTGTCTCTCGTCAGGTGCGATCCGGAGGCGGGGCAATGACCCGACCACGGCAACCGCCGCTTCGGGGAGCGGAGTTGCCGAGGTCGGGTGGCACGTGAGGGTGGTCAGGCGAGCCCGACGACCTCGACGTTCGCAAGATCGTCCGGGGCGAGTGCGCAGACCGGCGTCATGCGTGTTTGCTCCATCCTCGTGGACAACACGGATATACCCGCGGCCGGTATCCTGACTTCCGGATCGACACACGCCGCCCGCCTTCCCGGCTTTCGCCAGTGGCGTGGTGCCTCGGCAGCGCACTCCCCGGTCACAGTGGCGGGACCGTGCCGGATTCACACCGACTTCCCTGCACCGCGGACCTTGTAGTTCAAGACGATATAGTCGGACGTCCTAGTAAGTCCAGCGCCGATCGAGCTTGATCGCGTGCGGGAGCGACGTGACGAGGTGGCGGTCCGGGCATCGCGAGGACGTCACCGCCGGAACGGGGGCGGCGGGTGCACGCGTGCGCACGTTCGACGTGTGGTGCCGGTGCCTTGCCGTGCCGGAGGGGGATCTGCGCCCGCCTGCGCGGCTATCGGATGTGCTTCGGCTCCGTGACGGCCGTGGTGGGTTCGAGCCGCACCGCCGCGGCGGCGCACGCCTCGACTCGGGCGCGGGCAAGTCCGATGGCCGGGTGGGCGTACGCCAGACGCTCCGCGTTCGCCAGTGCGGCGCGGGCGGCGTCCGGGTCGCCCGCGGCGGCCGAACAGATCGCAAGCAGACATTCGCACTCGGCGCCCATCCAGCGACTCCGTTGCCGTGCGGCGCGCCGACGCCATCGGCGAGCCCGCGCCGCCGCCCGCTCCACGCGCCCCTCGTACAGGTCCAAGGCGAACTCGGCCACGCAGCCCCTGCGGCGATGGGCCCGCCCGGAACCCGCCACGGCGGGGCGCAGTGTGGGCAACATCGCGGCCGCGTCCGCCGAACCCTGGACCAGCAGCATCGCGGAGAAGTCGGTGTGCGCGTGCGACATCATGCGGCCGAGCGCGTCGTCGCGAGGATGCGCCGCCGACCACCGGCGCACGACCTCCGCCCCCGCCGGGCCGTGTCCTCGCGCGAAGAGCACCATGCACTGGGACACGGCCCCGAGCGCCTGACCCACAGGCGTGTCGGGAAAGCCCTTGCTGTGCTCGTGCGCCCCCTCGACGTCACCACGACGCAGCGCGCGGATCACCTGCGCGTTCCGCTTCAGCGCGACCCGGTCCGCCTTGGAAGGCAACAGCGGCAACCCCACACCGGCTCGTTGGTGCATTCCCAGCCCCAGGAAGGCCAGGTAGCCCAAGAGCAGCCCCGCGACGATCCCCGAGGGACCTCGGACCAGCAGAAACGGGACCGCGAAGGAGGCCGCGAGGGATAGCGGCAAAATCACCCGAACAAGTATGCGCACGACGAGAGTATGGGGGTCACCGGGCGCGGACGACATGCGGTGCCGATGGTTTCCGGCAGACCTGTCCGCACGGACCGCCGCCCCATGGGGTGTCGCATACCGATGCAAGTACTGATGCGTGACTGATTCCGAGGCGCTCGATCGTCCGTAACGTCTTGACCTGCGGAAAGCAGGACTGGAACCGCGCAGGACAAAGCACTGGAACCCGTCGGGCACGCCCGGCGGAGCGACCCGGAAAGGACGGACGCCATGAGCGCCGCCATCGACTACACCGCCACCGTCGAGAACTACCTGGCCGGCTGGAACGAGCCGGACGCGGACAAGCGCCGCGCGCTGGTGGCGTCCGCGTTCACCGAGGACGCCACGTATACCGACCCGCTGGGTGCCGTGGTCGGGCACGACGGGATCACCGGCCTCATCGGCGTGGTCCAGGGCCAATTCGCCGGACTGGTGTTCACCCTCGGCGGCCCGGTGGACGGGCACCACGACGTCGTCCGGTTCCAGTGGCACCTCGGCCCCGAGGGCGCAGAGGCGCCGGTCGTCGGGTTCGACGTCGCGGTCCTGGATGCGACGGGCCGGATCAAGGCCGTACACGGCTTTCTCGACAAGGTCCCCGCCGGTCTGTGACGCACGGGCCGCCGCGGCCCGGACCGATCGACGCGCGCCCGCATACCGCGGGTCCGGGCGGCGCCCTTCCCTTCCCGGATCCGCGTCCCCCGAGGAACCCGAACGCACCTGCCGGACCGGCTGCCCGTCGGCCCGTCGCCCGGCAGCGACCCCGACGCAATGCCCCCACCGCTCGTGGAATCGACCCCCCGAAGGAGTAGCCATGCCCGCCTACATCATCGCCAACCTGCAGGACGCCGCCCCGCACCCCGAGATCGCCGACTACATCGAACAACTCCCCGGCACCTTCCGGCCCTACGGCGGCCGTTACCTCGTGCACGTCACGTCCCACGAGGTGCTGGAGGGCAGTTGGGCCGGGAGCGTCGTGATGATCGGCTTCCCCGGGGTCGCCGAGGCGCGGGCCTGGTGGGACTCGCCCGCGTACCGCAGGATCGCGCCACTGCGCTCGCGGCACATCAAGGGCGACATCATCCTGATCGAGGGCGTGCCGGAGGGGTACGACCCGAGCGGCGCCGTACAGGCCCTGCGCGCCGAGTAGCGCTCGGGTTCGGCTGGTGGTCAGCCCGTGCCCAGAGCGTCCGCCGCCCTGGTCAGGTCCGCGGCGATGTGGTCCCAGTCGGGTCCGTGCAGCCACAGGTTCTCGGCGGCCTCGCGCATCAGCGCCGGCTCGTCCGGGCGTTGCAGGAGCACGAGCCGGTAGGACAGGTTGCGGATCCAGACCGGCAGGCGGCCGTCGACCAGGTGCGGGGACAACTCGCGCAGCATGGCGAGGATCGAATCCGCGTCGGCGAAGGTCAACTCCTCGACGAAGTAGGACTCGCGGTGTTCGAGGTCGCACGGCGGCGTGGGTCGGTACTCGTCGCCGTAGAGGCAGCGTGCGTGCTCCGTCAGGCTGCTGTGCATGTCCCGGAGCCTACGACACCACGACAACCCTCGTGGTCCGATCGCGCCCCTCTCGATTTGATAGGCAAGTGGATACTTGCCTATGGTGGTGGGCATGACGGAGGACGTCTTCAAGGCCCTGGCCGACCCCACCCGTCGGCGCATCCTCGACGAGCTGGTGGAACGGGACGGCCAGACCCTGTTCGAGATATGCAGCCGGTTGGTGACCAAGCACGGTCTCGCCTTGTCCCGCCAGGCGGTCAGCCAGCACTTGGCCGTCCTCGAATCCGCGGGTCTTGTGCTTTCGCGGCGTCAGGGCCGCTACAAGTTCCACGAGCTGACCACCGAGCCCCTTGAGCGCATCGTGACCCGTTGGCTCAAGCCCGACGCATCCGGGAGCACGCCATGAGGATTCACCTTTCCAGCGTCTTCGTCGACGATCAGGAGAAGGCCCTGCGCTTCTATACGGACGTGCTGGGCTTCGTGAAGAAGGCCGAGGTCCCCCTCGGCGAGGTCCGGTGGTTGACCGTGGTCTCGCCGGAGGATCCCGACGGGACCGAACTGCTGCTGGAGCCGGACGGCCATCCCGCGGTGAAGCCGTACAAGTCGGCGCTGGTCGAGGACGGCATCCCGGCCGCGTCCTTCGCCGTGGCGGACGTGGACGCGGAGTTCCACCGGCTGAACGAACTCGGCGTGCGGTTCACCCAGAACCCGCTGAAGATGGGCCCGGTCACCACCGCGGTCTTCGACGACACCTGCGGCAACCTGATCCAGATCGTGCACAGCGCGTAGGAACCCCACGCAGGCACGGCCCCACCCACGCGCCCGCGCCGACCCGCCCGAACCACGCCGCTCGCGGCGTCGAGCGGCGAGGGCGCGATGAATCGGTGGAAGTACGAGTCGATCCGGTCCGGCTTCTCGGCTTTCGCCATCGGATTTGGGGCTACCGATCAACGCGCGCACGTTTTCGGGCGTCAGGCGCCGGTAGCGGTACTCGGTCGTGTCCGTGACCATCCTTCTCGTCTTGGGGAGGCTCGGTGGTTCTCAACTCGCCGCCGCGCGTCCTTCCTTCCGGTAGTCGGTGCAGGTGATGGCCGTCCGGGGAACACCGTGCTCCCGGACGAGCAGTCGCCGCGCCCCTTTGACCAGCCCGCTTTCGCCTGCGATCCAGGCGTACGGGGCGGCGGCGGGATGTCGGTGTCCGCCAGGGCCCGCAGAGCCCGTCGTCCCGGCGTCTCGTGCGCCGCCCGACCGTGGATCCAGCGCATATCCGGCCCTCAGCCTCGGCCACTACGTGCTGGGCCACACCATCGAGGAGCAGGCCCAGGCTCAGTTGTCCGCGGACGGGATCTGGAAGGACCGGAAGGATGCCTTGGTGGTGGGGCGGCCGGACTCCGAGTACGCGCGCACTGCGCTGACGTCGGCGTTCGATGCGGACCCGGCCGAACGCTTCGCCTACGGTGTGCGGCTGATTCTCGACGGCGTCCGCCGCGAACTCCCCGACGCACCGCCTCGGCCGGTCGGCTGACGCGGCGTTGATGAGCCCGGCCGGCGGCCGGGGTCCGACCAGCCGCCGACCACCGCCATGGAGCCGCCCGGGCGCGACCCCCGTGCAGACCCTCGGCCGGCACGGCCCACACCACCGACGGGGCTTCGGCCGGTGCCGATGCCCGGTCGACGTTCCGCGGAAACGGGAGAGTCGGCGACGCCCGATCCGCCCGCGCGTCAGGTACTGGTCGCTGCCTCGGCGCCGGGATAGGGTCCCATTTCAAGATCATTCACAGCATGATCATCGACGGGGGAGGTCTGTCATGGGCAACGACGACAGCGGCACGTACGAGGGCTTCACGGCCGAGGAGCGGGCCGCGATGAAGGAGCACGCCAAGGAGGGGAAGGCCGCCGCGCGCCGCAGCTCGCGCGCGGACAAGGCGGCGGAGGCGGAGCGGGACGTACTCGCGAAGATCGCCGAGATGCAGGACTCGGACCGGGTCATGGCCGAGCGCGTGCACGCCGTCATCACAGCCAACGCCCCGGTGCTCGCGCCGAAGCTCTGGTACGGCATGCCCTCCTACGCGCTGGACGGCAAGGTCGTCTGTTTCTTCCAGAGCGCGGAGAAGTTCAAGGCGCGCTACGCGACGCTCGGGTTCAGCGACCTGGCGAAGCTGGACGAAGGCCCCATGTGGGCGTCCGGGTTCGCGCTGGTCGAGGTGACGGCCGAGGTGGAGACGCGGATCGCCGCACTCGTGAAGCGGGCGGTCGGCTGAGGCCCGTCCGGCGAACGGACACCGGCGACTTCCTCCGTACGCGCGGCGCTCGGCGGCCTTGAGGGGGTCCGGGCCGTAGACGTCGTGGTCCATGGCGCGGGCGATCGCCGCGTACAGGGGCCGAGGTCGTCGACCTGCGGGTCGTCGGGCACGCGGCGTCGACGGCCCCACTTCCGCGGTCCGGGCCGACGCGCGCCGCCGACGCGCCGCCGAGACGGTAGGGCCGGCGGCGTCCGGAGCGGGACGGACCGGCAGGGGTCGGAACGCGGGAATCGTGAGGCTCCTCGGCGGCGTCACTCGCTCGGAGGCGCGCCCGTGCCCTGGATGTCGACCCGATCCCCCTGGCCGGCCCCGATGCGAATGCCGACCACCAGGAAGTTCTCGCGCGTGCCACAGGGCAGGCACAACCTTCCGTGGCCGGCCCGGTAGATCTCGTGCAGGTCTGTGCGGGACGCCGGGCTTCTGGGACTCAGTGTCGCGCTCCAGCCGATCGGTGTCGCCTCCGGCCCGGGGTCGTACAGGCGCTCTTCGTCGGCGTCCACGATCGCGTGGACGCCGATTCGCCGTCCGCTCGGCAGGACCACGACTGCCGAGCCCTCGTGATCCTTCATGGGTGCCAGTGTGGTCCGTCGCACGCCGTTCGGCACACGCAAACACGCGTGTCGCGATACGAGTTCGATCGAGCACACTATGTGTCCATCGGATGAACTCGCGCGATGCGCCCGGAAGTAGCGGGTCAGGAATGCGTTTGCTGGGCCTGCGGTCGGTGGAGGTAGAACAATTCGGGGTCACCCTCGTCGAGGCCGTGGACCAGACCGACCGGACTCCAGCCGGCCCGTTGGAGCAGTCGCTGCATCGGCTGGTTCGAGACGTTGGTCGAGGTGAACAGCTTCGGTGTCGCGCACGAGGCCGCCACAGTGTCCAACAACCGATGCCCGACGCCTTGTGCGCGCGCCGACGAGGCGACCATCAGCATGGTGACGAAGCCCTGTTCGAAGAACGTGTACTCGACGACGCAGTAGCCGAGCACGCCGGACGCGTCCTCCGCCACGACCGCCAGGCCCTCCCGGCACCACCGTCGGATGCTCGCCCGACGCGCGACGTCGCCTTCGATCGCCACCGCGTCGATTCCGACCAGTGCGTCGGAGTCCGACTCCCGCGCGCGGCGTACGACGAACTCGCCGACGTTCCCTGTGTTCACGAGCCCATATTGCCGGCGCGTACCGGAGGCGCACCGCACCTCAACGCACCTCAACGCACCGGAATCGGACCGCAGGCCCGTGTCGGCCCTCGCGACGACGACGCGACCTGGGCGCTCTACCTGACCGCGCTGATGTCCACCGCCCCCGGCGCGGTGGTTGCGATGGGCGACCCGGCCGAGGAGTCGCCGGTACCGCTGCTGCGCGACCGGCCGCTGGTCGGCGGCCTGCCGGCGGCGTACGTGTGTCGGCACTTCACCTGCGACGCCCCCGTGACCGACCCGGAGCAGTTGGCCGAACAGGTGCCGGCCAAGGCGGTGGCCCGAGCCTGAGCCGCCCCGCACGCGGGGCGGCTCGGCCCCTGCGGGGCCGGTTGCGCGTCCGCTGCGCGGCGGGGGTCCGGCCGGTCGCTCCGCGCTGGGTTGCTCGGTCCCTGCGGGGCCGGTTGCGCGTCCCCTACGGGTTCGGGGTCGGGCCGGTCTCTCCGAGCCGGGTTGCTCGGCCCCTACGGGGCGGGTCGCGCGTCCGCTGCGCGGCCGGGGCCGGGGCCGGGGCCGGGCTGGGCGCTGGGTGGGCGGGTTGGTGGTGTGGTGTGGGGGTGGCGGGCGCGTAGCGGACGTGCATCCCGGGCGCGTAGCGGACGGCCCGACCGTGACCGCGTAGCGGGCATGC